>CAZWME010000484.1:0-4664 GCA_964634515.1 uncultured Pirellulales bacterium
CGCCTTCGTTTACGGCATCAAAATTGTCACCGAGATACACATCGTGCGAGACAGCGGAATCTCCCGGCCTCCAGCTAAGGTTCACCCATGTATCCTCATGGAGTGCAGTGTCCTTCGGGGCAGGATTCAAGGCAAATGGATATGATACTCCACCACCTTGCATAACGCCCAGAATCTCTTGCTCGCTAAGTGCATATTTGTAGATGCGGAGATCGTCGAGCAGACCATTGAAGTAATGGCCAAGGTTTGGGGTGTCGGTGCCAATACGAAAGTCGGCGGTCGAAGCAGCAACTCCCTGTGTTACAGACACTGATTCGGAAACCTCTCCATTAATATACTCTGTGTAGGTATCGCCGGCATCATCATAAACAACAGCAACGTGATACCATGTATTCGCCTCCAGAGCTATTCCGTCTGTACTTCTACTGAAGAAGCGTGCACTGGAATCCCTTACATCTGATTCTATCCTGGTTTGGTATAGGGCCACCTTAAAGCCGCCTGCAGCGCCCCAGCCAGCATCATCGAGATCGCCACAAATTTTCCCATCCCCACCTGGGTCAGAAGGGTTTATCCAGACCGAAATCGTGTATCCTTCTGCTGTTCCTCCATCTCCTACGGTCGTGAAGCTCACACCAGTCCCACAATTAACATACTGAGATGAGCCGGTGAACTCAATCGCCTGGCCGAAATGACCGGGTACAAAGGCCGGGTCGCCGTTTGGGGTGCCATCGTGGCCGTTTCCGGTCGCGTCAACGAAATCTCCCTCAAACTGCCAGTGGGCGACGAGCTGTGCTGAGACAGTGCCGGCCAAGCCAAGCACTAAAACAATAGAAACCGACAAAATCAATTTCCTACACATAATAGTCCTCCTTTAACTTGAATATTGGAATATAAAAGGGTTATTTGCAAAGCACATATCTTCCGTTTCCGGCTCTGCGCATTAAATAACAGCTCCTCCTCTATCGAAATCAAAAGAATTGTACCAGCTTCATTAACTCAAAACCACAAATGCCCGGCAGCGCAGGCACACATTTCACTAATGTTATCTATACCAGATTAACCACCTTCCCGTCAAGGAAAATCCTTGCGTGATTACTAATAAACTTTCAGGTAATCAATCTTGCTAATCCAATCAAGTATCAATAAAAAAAGGGCCTATACCAAATCGGTATAGGCCCAGATTTACAAATCTAGTATATAAGCTGCAAAATCTTATTTAACAGCCAAATCCTGGTTTAAGGTGCCGGTGGATAGAGACGAATATCATCGAAGTACATTATACCCGTACCGCCAGCAACCGGATTATTTATGTTACCAAGGCCAAGAGTAATCGAATTGACATTGGCAAGGTTCACGCCCTGGTCTGCAAAGCGCGTCAGGTCGATTTTCCACTCGGTCCACTCCTCTACTAACGCCGCGTTCGGATTATCATGAGTAACCACAGCACTGCCATTTAGAACAACATACATCGGTTCTGCGGCATTGGTTGCATCGCCCCTGAACCAAATAGACAATGTGTTGATGCCATGTTTGGTCCAGTCACGCAGGCCAGTCAATGTTAAAGTCGCCTCGGATTTTCCAACAGCATTGTCGTAGGACATCGGCATCGACTGAGATCCTCCGTGGACGATAGTCTGCTCGGCAAAAGGCGCTTCAGGATAACCAACAACAGAACCGTTTATCGCCGGGTTGTCATATCCGTCCAGCCAGGCAACATATATCCTGTTGCTACCGGGTTCATCCGGGTTAAGGTCATTGTAAGACTCAAAGTCGTCTATTCCAATGAAGTCCGCCACGATAATCGCCCGCACTCCGCCTTTGGTAACAGTTCCATCGGTATTGAATTCATCGATGCGCCAGTAGTAGGTTTGCCCCCAGGCAAAACCCTCCGGAGGCACATAAGTGGTTCCTGTTTGGCGTTCGCGATAGATCCCGGTAGTATCGGATACATCAGCACTCTGGACGGCCTGCTGGTCCGTACCGAAGTAAATATCATGCTCGGCAGCCATGTCACCGGGTTTCCAGCTAACCGATGAAGGGGCAGTTTCGACGTCATATATGCCGCTGGGAGGCTGCAGGTCCCATGCCAGCAGAAGATCACCTCTCATTACCTGTGCTATATCCGCATGGGTGAGCGCTTTGTCGTAGATACGTATATCGTCGAGGCTGCCATTGAAATAACCGGGGGAGCCGCTTCTGTCGCCGTCGAATCCGGTCGCCTCCGACTGCGATGCAATGAAACCGTAGCGTTCTGTTCCTGTTCCGAAAGTGTTACCGCCGGTAGCTGAAACATCCGGCGCACCGTCGATGTAGACGGTCATCAGGCCGTTGTCAAAGACACCTGCAACATGGTGCCATTGATCGTCATCGACAAGTTTTTGGCTGGAAAGATCCACTATGCCTGTGTTGGTACTCACCTCCCAGCCTACCTTGCCGGGGCCGGCGTATTGACTGTCTCCGGCCTCCAAACGCCAGTATTCACTGCGGTCGAAAGAAACAATCGTCTGCATGACACTGTTGCTGGTTCTAATCCAGGCCGAGACGGTGACTTCTGTACCGTTTGGGTCGTTTAAGGCGAGGTTGCGAATGGCTACATATTTTCCGGATCCAAAGTTCAGTGCGCTTTCGCCGATCCAGCCGGGAGTAAGCCATTGCGGTTCAATGATCTGTCCGTGGTTGCCGTGGCCGGACCAGTCCGGGGCGACAGTACCAATACCTGCATCAAGCTTCCACCAGCCGATGAGATTCGGATCAGTAATATCTATGACATGTATAGTGCTGAAGCTCATAACCTGGCCTTTATGGGTAGCGGCGCCATCGAACTCATCAACCCGCCAGTAGTAATTCTTATCAAATTCAAGCGTTCCGGGGCTATAAGTTGTCAGTGCTTGTGGCATACCAACAACAGCACTGTTCACGTCGTCAAAATTATCACCGAAGTACACGTGGTGCAGCTTCGCGCCGAAACCGGCAGTCCAGCTTAGCTCGACATCCGGGTCAATATATTTGGCCCCGTTGACAGGGCTGGTATTGTAGGCGGTCTGCGGAGGAATAGCAAAGCTCCAGACGTTGCCCTTCCAGGGACTGTTCGGATCGGCATCGTTGACCTCGTCAATCCGCCAATAATAAGCTGTGCCCGTAACAAGGCCTTCCGGATAAGGAAATCCGGGAAGTCCCAGAATTAAAGAGGCTGTACCCTGACTGCCTATAAATGTATCACCTGAGCCGTCGTTGACATCGTCAAAATTTTCGCCGAGGTACACGTCATGCGAGAGAGCCAAAGCTCCCGGCGACCAGTTAAGTTCCACCCATGTAGCTTCAAGGGCCACTCCATCGGCTGGTTCGGGTCTCGAGGCAAACGGATATGGCTCGCCGCCTGATAGCATGATTTGCTGAACCTCTTCCGGCGTGAGGACTTTATTATAGATGCGGACATCATCAATGGACCCAATGAATGGTCTATCGCCCCGGGTGGGACGATAACCTATAGTAACATCCAGGGTGTCGTTGGCGACGATATCCCACCCGTCCGGGTCTGTTGATTCCATCGTGTCATCCTGGCCATCCACATAAAATTTAACATCTGTACTTGAGGCCGTGGCGTTATCTATTACTGTTACCGCCACGTGGTGCCATTGGCCATCGATCAAATCGGTGTTACCCTGAACATTACCACTACCATGCGAGATCCGTAGCCTGTTGCTGTTGATCCGGAATTCCACTCTTTGACCGTTGACGTCAGCGCCCCAGTGTACCATTTGCTCGATATTCGCAGAATTCGATGTTTTGACCCAGGCAGCTATGCTAAAAGCACTCGTGCCAAGAACGCCCTTGTAGCCGTCTATAGTCACGTAATCAGGATTATCTTGAAATTCCAGGGCTTCCCCAAAGACGCCGGGCCCATATTGCGGACTGCCGTGAAGTGTACCATGACGGTCGTTGCCGGAGATATCAAGGGCATGGCCGTCAAATGTCCACCAGCCCATAAGGCCCGGGTCAGGATCGGCGCCCATACTCGGTGTGACCAGGCCAAAGGCCAAAAACAGAACCGCAAAATAAGTCAACTTTCTGCACATCACGATCTTCTCCTTAAACAAAGCTAATTCGTTAATTACGGCACCGGTGGATAGAGACGAATATCATCGAAATACATCATACCAGTACCCCCGGCCACCGGATTATTTCTGTTGCCAAGGCCAAGAGTAATCGTATTGACGTTGGTGAGGTTTATGCCCTGGTCCGCAAAAGTCTGAAGGTTGATATTCCATTGGGTCCAGGTAGATATCAGTGCCGCTTCGGGATTATCATGGGTAACCACCGCACTGTCATTCAAGGCAACATACATCGGCTCAGCGATATTGGCCGCATCGCCCCTGAACCAAATCGTCAGTGTGTTGACACCGTTCTCGGTCCAGTCACGCGGGTAAGTCAATGTCAAAGTTGCCTCGGATTTCCCGACGGCATTGTCATAGTAAAGCGGCATCGACTTATTACTGCCGTGAACAATAGTCTCTTCGTAAAATGGAGGATCTAAATGACCAACCGTAGAACCGTTTGTCGGATCGCTGAAACCGTCCACCCAGGCGTTATAAATCCTGTTACTGCCTTCCTCACCTTCATTAATGTCATTGTAGCTCTCCATATCGTCAATGATAAGGAAGTTG
>CAZWME010000485.1:0-4659 GCA_964634515.1 uncultured Pirellulales bacterium
CCTCAGTAAGAGTTCACTACTTAAATACCCTCCTGAGAAGCTGCATATTGGAAGTAGGAAGATATGGCATAACACCTTCAAAGAAATCCCCGCCCAAGAAGACCAACGCAGTCATCTGAGGATTCAATTACGAAACTCCTACTGCCTGCTTCTGTGAGGTATTCTACGCCTGTGCTGCAAACCGCAGGAGGGTGCCAAGTAACACCAGGACAAAACCGATCACGAAATTGAGTGCTGGACGCCATGAGTCACTGAAGTGCAGGATGAGAAAGATTGGCGATATGATTGGAAGCAGCAGCACACCAAGTCCCCACCACGCGCTCTCCTCGAATGCGGCAATAACGAAACGCACGCCACCCACGATTGTTATAACCGCACCGACCACGAGAACAATGATTCCAATCATGTTCATTTTATCTCTCTTTGCGAACTATTATTATACAGGTCTATATAAGAACCTAAAAAACGCTGATTCTGCAGTATAAGACACTTGCTGTCCGCCGGCAAATTGTGTGGTAACAGATCTCGTAGAAGTTCACTTACTATCATTTTTAACTTCTCTGGATTCGACCCGTTTTCTTTTCATAGGTGGCGATTCGCTATTTAATTTTTGGTCACCGGGTGTACTCTTCCTGCCAGGGGAGCTAAGGAAGTAGCAGATGAACCAAATAAAAAAAGCAAATGGTAAAATCCTCAGCAATATACGCATTTCCGTCTCTTCCAGACTTTCAGCATTCTTTCCTTAATATTACTGTAACACGCTTTTAAGCGCTCACTACATTACTATACGCCCTGTGTGCCGATTTATTCAAAGGAATTTAGCACATCATAAAAATAATCACTACAACGGCCTGCTGGGCGCTTGAAATTTAAAAGATAACGGGCACGGCCATCCAAAATATACTTGTGGAAGCTGTTGTTAAGTGCTCTTTGCTCCGATTATGACACTCGTTCCACAGTCCTTACAGTGATATGCTGGTGGATTCACGACCTCTGTGTCATCCCGGATGTGTAGGCCGCTGCGATTGCGGACAATAATCTTCTTTCTACGGGCAGCATGGGACTCGAACCAGCAGTGTTGAGGGCAAAGACTGAAATACCGGAAACCGAGTATAGTGCTACTTACGTAGGCTTTGCCTTGGTCCATCTCAGATGTACACGTAGGACATTTCATCTGTTTATCTCCTATTATTCATTAAGCACTCACTATTTTACTATACGTTCTATGTATGAATTTATTCAAAAGAATTTTGCCATATCAGAAGAAATAATCGCTACAATGGCCTGCTGGGCGCTTAAAATTGGAAGATGGTGGGCGGCATGTGGATTGGCTGAGTTAATTAAATAAGGGCTGCAAGTGAATGCTCACAGCTCTTTGTGCTCCAATGTTCTGATATCCACACGGTTGCGTATTCTATGTCACCACAGAGTTGCTATGGTAGTTGAATTTCGCTATAGTTTCTATTCTTAAATCGCACCCTACCTTACCTTAATCGTACCTCCCTCTACACTCCATTCGTATTCCACATTGCCCTTTGTTGCTCCACTCTCATCAATCTCCGTGTATGTGACTTTTATTTCCTCAAAGCTAAGTGATATTTCCTCTGTTGGAATATACTCACTGTAGCCGCTGCCGCCAATACGATAGTCGACAATTAGCACGTTAATAAGTTCATAAGCATAGTAACTCACAAGGCCGGTATTTTTATACGACCTGGTCAGATGGATTTCAACTTTGGGAAATACCTTTCCCTGGCAAACGGCCTCAGCCAGCTTTGGACTTGCCTTGTCTAACTCCTTGACAACCACTATGTCCTCGAACACTACATCGGCTCTTTGTCTCGGTGCGCCCACCAGGCGTTGTCCCTCCCCCAGGCTTTGTCCCTGACTGAAAGAAAGGGCGTTGCACCATCCTCTATAGCTCCCGTTCTGGGCCTCCCCGTCAACACCTTCGAACTTTATAAACATACCGGTCAGCATTTCGTAGCCTTCAGATACATCCGGGCTGGGCGGAGCGATTGACTCAAAATTATCTGCCATGGCCAATAGTGTAAACACCAGAAGGCTACACAAAGCCAATATACTCACAACTACTTTTGTTCTCTTTTGTTTCGTTTCCATTTCTTGTTCCTTTCAGAATTGTTAATGTTAAACCATGTATTTTTTACGCGCAGTTATTCTAATGCAAAAACACGGGAAATTATAATCAGGTGTTTCCATCTGTCCTCTCCATCTGACCATAACGACAATCAACCTAACATGATGCAATTTTACTACATTTACGGTCAAAAGTCAAAGGAAAAAGCTGGCTAAGTGTTGTGGGTAAGCAGAACGATTCATATAAAAGCCCCTGCGGTGCGGAGGGAGAGAATAAGGTGAGAAACCCGCAGGGGCATGAATATGCTATCTTATACCATTCTTTTTCTTTTGAGCAGCCAGCCGGAAAATGTCAAGCCGAGACTGCCGAGAATAACGGTTTTATCCCATTATCACGAAAAACACAGAAGTTTAAAAACTAATCAGTCGGAACACCTCGACCTAAGCGCCCCGCAAGATTGGTATATACATCGCGTTGAAAATCTCGGTCCCATCCTGAGACCCAGCGTAAATAACTTTCGTCTTCTAACCACTGAGCACTGGTTTTTATATCAACTTTAGACGGTTCCGCCACAGATGGATATTTAACTGTCAAACGACCTCGGTAGCGGTTGTAAATACCGCCACTTACACCATAGAGCCAAGCGGTTCGCAAGTAGCCACTGTCTTTGTCAAGCATTTCGATATCATACTCACGAGCGATAGTGTCAACTGTTTTTTGCCACGACTTATCGTAATTGCCCATAAGGTCCTCGTTCAGTTCAATTGTTTTCCAACCTGGTGCACTTTTCACGAATGTTGGCGGAGCACAACCAACTAAAAAGATTGAAGTACAAAGCAATAAGCATAATAATAATTGTTTTCTCATTTTTTCACTCCAAATTTAAACTGCTTTCTCCGGTTTGAACGAAACGCTAAAAACGTAATTATTGTGTGAGTCTGAGGCTTAGGTTTGGTTTCCGCACAGACCTACCTTTGACTGCAAATATGAATATATACACCTGAACGTTGCCAGGCAAGGAAAAAAGTAGGGAGAAAAGCGAGATTCACGCAGGGGCGTGAATGTGCTAATTTATATCATTTTACGTTTGCGGAGCCAGCTGACAAGCGCTACGCCAATGCTGCCTAATTCAACACTGCTTTAGTTGACTTCTCCTGTATCAAGGTATTATTCGAGGCAACACTTCCCATTGGTCGGTACTAAAATGATATACCAATAATCCGCTTTCAGGTGGCAGGGCAAACCACAAGATACCTGGATCTAACTCGTAGTAGAAAGGCCAATCAAAATAAACCCAACCCGTGGGCATATGTAAGGACCACACTTCTATATCGGTATTGAAACTATATACAAAACCAAATGAGTAGAAGTAAACTAAGTCATCCTCGTCCAATGAATAACCAAAATCAGGTGCATCTGGTGGCATAAATACCCATCCGGTGAGAGTACCTGTAGGAGGGGTAGTGGTGAACAAGATTGCGTTACAGTTCTCGTAAAAATTATAATAATCGAAGGCATCCGCATTGCTAGTTTCTTGGCCGGAAGGCGTAGTCCCGTCATAAACTGACACCTCCAAACAGTGCAAAAAACCAGGATTCAACGGTCCAACCGTCCAGGACGGCGTTCCAATAGGAACCCACCATTGCATATCTACCATTATATCACCTAGTTCTTCACAAAGCGACATAGTAAGTGCATCTCCGAGACCTACGCACGAGCCCCAGGTCATAGTCGGATTCAATGGTACGTTATAAGAGTTATGAACAGGATACGTGATGTTAGCGAAACCTCCCGGTACCGTTGGATTGTGAATAAGTTCCACAGAATCAGCTCCACCATTAAACGTGAGGATATAATTAGCCGTTGGACCTCTGGGAAAACTTGCCACCAAATCTGCCAGTGTTAAATCATCACATACTAATCCCCAGTCATACTGAGCGGTTGGCCAAAGTACTAAATCATAAACAACCCCACTCGGCGTCGTCATCTTAACTTCGGTTATATTATCACCTATCACTCCGCACGAAAATTCATAAGGATTGGCACCGGGCACTCCATCGAGCCGATATTCTACTTCAGTGATAGTGATATCGTGAATGTTGAGAGCGACAGCAGCATCCACAGGCAAAATCAACACCGCTGACATCACAATTAGCAGGCAATAAGCTTTTGATATCCCAGCATTTTCTTTGTTCATTTTATTCTCCTTTCAACAATAAAGTTATTTCAGAATAAAAACATCTTACAATAACATGTGTAAAGTGAGCGTTTAAATTGACCTCCTATCTTTTGGCCCTCATCCTAAGTATTAAGAATACTATAACTGAAACTCGCTTACGCCCACCTAAGAGTTAGGCTCATTGACAACCGGTTATTTGTGGGGGAAACTTGATATGTAAAAGACAAGCTTCCTAACTACTCATCCATGAAAGCGAGTTTATATAATTGTGCGTAGCTTCTTAGTGTTTTGCAACAAAAAAATTCCCATATATGAGATTTTTTACGTAAACAGTGAATAAACCACAAGAATTGTATATTAGTCCGGCTCAGCATTCCCTATA
>CAZWME010000486.1:0-4645 GCA_964634515.1 uncultured Pirellulales bacterium
TAAAATATTTTTATCAGGTCGCTTCATTTAGCCTGCAGCCTGCCATTGTTCTTTTATGAAACTCAAACCTTCGGCATAAACCTGCTCACGGTCGGGGAAGAAATCCCTCCAGACACGTGTGGCGGCGGCCAGGTCCGGCAGTGCCCGTCCGAATGCCTCAATTACCAGCCATCGGTCATAACCGCTTGAGCGCAGCGCCTTGAACGTACCGGGCCAGTCAATATGGCCTTTGCCGGGCGTGCCGCGATCGTTCTCGCTGATGTGGACATGATTAATCGCATCAATATGTTTACTGATGCAGCCGACAGGGTCCTTCTCTTCGATATTCGCGTGGAAAGTATCGTATAGAACACCGCAATTGGGATGGTCAACTCGCTTGACGTGTTCGGCGGCGTCGGCCATTGTATTTAGGAAATAACATTCAAAACGATTAAGAAATTCCATGGCCAGGGCCACATTAGATTTAGCGGCAAGTTCTGCCGCCTGGCGATGCACCTGGGCGGCACGCTGCTTTTCCTCTTCGGTTGGCGGCTGGCCTGTAAAGACACCCAACGGCTGATATAAAGGCCCGCACAAAACCCCGGAATCCAAAGCCGCCGAGCAGTCAATCGCCCACTTGAGGTGTTCAGAAGCTCCCTGGCGGTGCTTTGCGTCGGCACTAATGGGATTGTGCTCTTCGTCCGGGATAACCGAGACGGACGTGCAGGTCAGCCCGTTATCTTTAATCGCTTTACCTACCTTTTCAAAGTGTTCGGGCTTGCCCTCGAAAAGGGGAATCTCGACGCCGTCATAACCGACTTTCTTGATTGCTTCCAGAAGCGGAAAAGCCTCTTCAGTAACGTGTGTGGTCCACAACAACATATTAAATCCGACTTTCATTGTAAGTTTCTCCTTTTAGTTACAATTAGTATCATTCTATACGCATAAAATAGTAAATTTCTAATCCGCCTGTCTCGGCCAACTACGGCGTTATCCATCAATGGGGATATTCAACTCTTTGAGTGTATTGCGCATCCATTTCAGTGACTGCTCTATCATTGGCCCGCCCTGACCTTCGCACTCCATACTCAGCACGCCGCTATAGCCGCGGTCCCGCAACAGCTTCAGGCACCGGCGAATATTTTCGGCGTTGACACCTTCGCCCAATGAGCATTGGCTGACAGCAATGCCGGTCTGCTCGCCCCGAACCGAAGCGGCTAATGATTCGGAGACATCTTTAATATGCATGTGGCTGAGACGATCCATAAACCTTTCGAGAAACTCCGCAGGCTCCTGACCGGCTATAAAGGTATTGCCCGTGTCCATATTCATTTGCAGATAAGGGCTGTCGCAGAAATTCAGCATCTTTTCCATCATCTTCGGCTTGGTAGTGAAGTGTCCGTGCGGTTCTATGTTGACAATAATCTTGTGCGCCTCGGCAACTTCGACAATCTGCTCGTAGCTTCGTTTCATCATCTCCATAGCTTCGGAGTCGGTAAGACCTTCGGGCTTTTGCATACCATCAGTGGTATCAACGCACGGACAGCCAATCAGGTTCGCCCACTGGATGGACTTCAAAACATACGGTACACCGCGCAGGGGACCGTCCTTTCCAGACAAAGGATATGCAGCATCGACCTGTGAGAACTGCACACCATAGCCTTCCATCTTGCGCCGAAGCAGTAACGGGTCCTCGTACAGAGCCACGTGGGGCTGATATCCGAGACCGTGTATCCAACTGACTCCGTCAATCAGGCCGCACTCGATATAATGCATATCGTTTCGCTGAGCCCACTGAAGGCAGGCTTCAAAGCTGAAATAAGAGCTGTTAAAAGCGTCCGTATGAAATCCGATTTTCATCGCTTACCAATCCTTAAAAAAAGTTTCGAATCATTTTGTAATCGATTAGTTCAAATTTGCCGAGACCGGTGTCAGTCCGGCCGCCCAGGCGCAGGCGTTACGAAAAAGCCGACCTACGTGCGGATTAGCCAAAGCTTGAATATCGTGTCCAAGAACACTGTGGAAGACCCTGCCTTTGCCGTAGTCCAGCACGAATGCTATCGGATAATCCTGGCCGTCCACTTTCGAACGCGCCTTAGCCAAAACCTTGATCGGCGTCGTTCCCGCCAGGCACGTGTAAAGCTCATCGACGGTCTCGAACTGAGTCATTGCCTTCATAGCCGGGTGCGTATTGTCGGTGATCCGGACAGTGAATTTACCGTGCGGATCGTGCCCTCGCAAATTGGGGTCCCAGACGCGCCCGGCAAGCTCAACGAATCCGGGCCATTCCTGAAATGCCCCGCAGGCAAAGTGAACCAGAACCAGTCCTTTTCCGCTCTTGACAACGCGTTTGAGGTTGGCACGGGCCTCCGGGCCCGGGTCGGGGACTTCCCAATCCATGAAGTGCAGCACAATGACATCATAGTCGGCAAGGGTATCGGCCCCCAGGTCATTCGGCTCGGCGGTGATCGTAACACTGAGCCTATTGTCGGCCGCGATGGCCTTGGCTAAAACCGGCGTCGTCTGTTTCCACTTGTGCCCGGGATAGTCGATGCCGGTAACTATAAGCACTTTTTTGGTTTGCGCTTCGTGGTCTTCCACAGAATCTGTCGGAGCCGAACTGCAGCCAGCGGTAAAAATGACCAACGCCCCGATTAAAGAGATATACTTCATAACTGCTCTCCTTAGAAACAAATGTGAATGCCTCATTTCCATACCCATTGAATTGCGAAGAAGACATCTACGCATCGAAGCCGGATTCTTTGTAGTTATTGAATCCATTACCGGCTTTTAGGGCAACAAAACACCTGTTTATTGCCAAGCAATATAACAGCCCCTGTTATCATCTGTCAAACCCTATTTTATGCGCTATTATTAGCTTTCAATTGTAAGAGAGAGTGTTGCATATCTTAAATAGATGTGGTATAAGGACAACCGTCAGCAACAAGTAACAGACAGAAAGATAAAAGTGAGTGATCATTAATATGGAAATATCAGGGTGGAGATCCTCAGCAAGTATCTGAGTGTCTACAAGTCGCCCTTTCCAAGACGGGTGTTATAATCAAATAAAATGGCCGAACATTGGGCTTATAGAGACCATGCGTTATCGTCAAGGACTCTGAAGGATCTCTGTGTATTGATTAGGGCAACATTAACAAAGAATGGGAGCAGATATTTTCAGCATACGGTATTAACGAGATTTCCTGTGAATACCCAATATTTCATATTAACGAGTTAGAGATCATCATATTTCCTGATATTTTTGTTGTCAAGTAAAAATTTAATGGTATTATTAGGGGTATTGAAGGTAAAAAGCATATAATCACTTGTTGGACATACAAATATGCAACCGATAACATATAAGACAGACACGATGTCTTGGTCCTTTATACTATCTGCGCTTCGTCGTATGCAGGCAGATGAAGTTCGGGAGCCGTCTGTTGACCTGAACCTTGAAGCACCCTCATGTATAGTGCTATCCTGCCTTGCGATTGAGGCGTTTGTCAACGAAGTTTCCTCGATAACTAACACGTTTCTGCACGAGCAGAAGCAGGATCGACCGGTGCGTAATGCAAGCCCCACACTGATGGAAGACAAAACTTCGCGCCGAGACCTCGAAAAGGTCGCCAAAATCAGGTCAGATAGTCATGGGTCGTTTTATGACAGGTACAAGCAACTACTATGTGATTTTGATATGGCAAATCCCAATTGTCTGGCTGACCTGTCGAGTCTTGGGAAGGTGCGAGATGCTTTGGTCCACTTCCGGGAGTGCGATGTGCCAATAGTGGAAGATGAGAATGGTGTAATCAAAGAGGGACAGGAACTACCATCGGAGTTGAAGAAAATGCATAAGCGCAAGTATCAAGGACAACAACTTTTTGCAACCCCAAAAGGTTCCCCGTGGACTCTTCGGTTAGCCACGGATTCTATGGCTGCTTGGAGTCTTGGCCTTTGCCTTGACGCCATTAGACATATAATGAACGAGTTGCCGGCTGGCAGATACAGAGATTTCGTCTGGAGGGCATATGCTTGCCGCGATTCTGACTTCGACACCCTATTTGCCAGTGGCAAGGAGAAGCTTGCGTCATGGTGGAATGGGCTGATGGATGAAAATAAGTCGAAATAGGATGTCCAACAATACCATACACACGGACGGGAATTCCGCGGCGCTCCATTCCCGCCGGTGATGTCCACGTTATATCTTTGGAGGTGACATGCGAATTTGTATTACCTTGGTGATCCTGTTGGCTCTAGTAGGTTGCTCACCAAAGCCTCCCACCGAGCATCACATCCTTCCTGTTGGTTTCTCCGGCGTCTACAAAATCGAAAAAGCACGCGGCCATAGTGGTGGCTACAAGATTGAAGGAAACCGCTATATCTTCACAATCCCGGAAAGCGGAGTACTACGTGTTGCATCCGATGTGTTTGAGACTCATTGCCTGCAAGGCAATGGTCCATTAAGCGTTACATTTGAGGACGGTCAGGAGATTCCACTCTTCTCCCCCATTACGCGTCCACCAGGTTCTGCACCAAACGGCCCTTTGTGGCTCGGTCTCTTCAGGTCCGGCAGTGCTGTCTGGTGCACAGTAGGTACCCACGATCAACTGAGTAGATTCCTCGAACAAGTTCGAGGAGAAATGTACCAGAATCTGGAACGATATTTGCC
>CAZWME010000487.1:0-4645 GCA_964634515.1 uncultured Pirellulales bacterium
AACGTACCTTCAAGTTCTTTTAATTCATCAATAAGAGATTCCACATCATTTTTTATGGCGTTATAGCAATTGACTAAATCTTGATTTATATCAAAGAGATAAAATTTCTTAATACCCTCATATCTCTGCGCCATATAGAAAAAAACAGCTCCCCCACCAATGAATGGCTCGATATAAGTATCAATTTCTCCAGTCTTTATACCTTGGGGCAAACGACTCTCTATTTCAGGCAAAAGCTGACCTTTACCACCAGCCCATTTTACAAAGGGTTTAGCCAATCTCTCCGTTAAGACTTTAATACGCACACCTCCGTTATAATAAATCCTTTATGTTTACACATAATGCTTTTGCGATTTTCTCGAGGTTTTTCAAACCGATGTTTTTCTCTCCGCGCTCGATTTGGCCGATATAAGTCCTGTGAAGATCTGCTAAAGCGGCAAGCTTTTCCTGAGAGAGCCCCTTATCTTCCCTGATCTTTCTTATGTTTAAGCCAACTTCCTTGTTAATATCTTTCATAATTAATACTCCTGAATTTCAAATCTTACGGATTGACGCCTATTAATCGACAGCCTAAAGGTAGCATTATTTTAAATCTCAGGGATTGATACTTTGTGCTGCCTGCGGTTCGGTACTATTTTTATTTACTGCGTCCCTGCGGGACTTTCGTATTCTGTATGTTCCTCATGCTGGCCTCAGGCAGCACAAATAACTGACAAAAAGCATCGAAAATTCGAAGGATTTTCGACAAAAAACGCTCACTGTTAAAAACAAAAATCTAAATTTTCAAAACTTTTTATCTCCTTTTCCCACACCGAGTTACGAGAATCCGCCACCACCGGCTCAAAATCATCCTCCTGCAAACGATAATACGGATATAACGTATCGACGGTCTCACTCGCATCGCCGACTATAATAAGCACTTTATTCATTATTCAACTCCTTTTCTGTGCCAATCCGAATACTAACTACACAATAATTTATCCGTCTTTTTTGATAAAACCCGCTTTTTTCGTTAAAATCACTGTTTTTGACTCTCCGTCAGTCATCCACCGCCCTCCACGGCTCATCCGTTGCCCTCTACGGGTCATCCGTTGCCCTCTACGGCTCATCCGCTGCCCTCCGCGGGGCAATCCGTTGCCCTCCGCGGCTCATCCGCTGCCCTCCGCGGCTCATCCGCTGCCCTCCGCGGCTCATCCGCTGCCCTCCGCGGGGTCATCCGTTGCCCTCCGCGGATCATCCGCTGCCCTCCGCGGCTCATCCGCTGCCCTCCGCGGCTCATCCCGCTGCCCTCCGCCAGTCTCCCACTGCTCTCAGCGAATCACTCACTGCCCTCCGCCAGTCATCCGCTGGCCTCCCGTCAGCCATCCACTACTCTCAGCGGGTCGTCCACTGTGTGCTTTATCGTTGTAGGGGCGGTTCGCGAACCTCCCTCACGAATAATAATAATAATAATCAATCGAAAAGTCCCCTATGTTAGCTCACTTGCTTTGGAGTTTACCCTCAAGCTGCCATTTGAGGGGTATCACAACTAAAAACGTTACATTCAGTATCACAGATGGTACTTATAATAGTATTTGCTGTTTCATGGTCCAGGGAGGGTTTCAGGTCAAATATTGTGTTACCAACAGTCAAGTTGTTGCCTTTATATATATAGAGCGAAAGCTAAATAGCGTGTGATTGTGTTTGAAGGAAAACAATGAAAAAGATAATATTAATAGGCATACTCATATTTTTTGGTACTTTAACAAGTCCCCCAGATCCCTTCGAAAATCCCAAAAGCGATGCACACGCCTTCGACACACCTGGTACTATAAGAACAGATAGTGCGGCAGAAAGCATTGAAGAAGATAAACTTGTGTTATATTTAGAAGAAGTGCCGCAAATAACGATGGGCCCTGGCATTGAGCAGTTTTTTAACGGCGATAATACTACTGAACCGTCTCGGACACAGAATCCCGGCAAGAAGAGCGATACGGAGAAAAAGGTTGCTCAAGAAGAGCCGACAAAGATACGCACTAAAATGAAATGTGTGGAATCTGTATTAAAGAATGCGGTTATTCAACCATATTGCATTAATGGTCAAATAGAAGGGCTTCGAATAAACGGTCTGGAAAAGATATCACAAGCAAAGGCCCTTCTCCTTAAGAGCGGCGATATAATTCTCGCAGTGAACGGACAAACTGTAAGCAGCAAGAGAAATGCTTATGATATTTTCAAAAGAGCAAGGAAAGAGCCGGTTATAATAATCAATCTGTTACAGGATGGAGAGGCTAAACAACTCTTGCTTGATTTCCAGTAAGCTTACCTGCTTTGTAGTTTACCCGCCGCGGCGGATTTACCATAGAGAACTACACACTTGATCTACAACAGGGGGTCGGGGGCCTATTAATCGACTGCCTAAAGTTAGCATTCTGAAATTTATGTCTTGACTCCGATTAATCGACAACCCGAAGATCGGATTCTTAAATTTGAAATTTTCTGTGCAAAGCGCAGAAAAAAAGCCACAGATCATTTCCTCCTATCTGACCCATGGCTCTAAAAATCGAAAAGATGAAAAATAATAACAAAAAGCTATTTAGCTTCTATTTATCCAATTTAGCGAGCGCCTCCTCCAGAATTTTCGTCATCCGCTGCGTCTGCACTTCCAGAATCTGCTTCCCAAGTTCCGGACTGGCAAATTTCCGCGGATCCTTACCGGCGACCCCAATCGGCCAGCGATCTTTAGACAACCTGTCCATCTGCACCAGCTCCGGCCTAAGAGCCATCACAAGCGAAGTCTCATTCATCGCCGCATGGTCAACCATAATACCCATCCCCTGCTTGTCGTACTCACTGCCCCAGCAAACGAACGTCTCAAGCCCGAACTTCTCTTTCCATTCGGGTATGTTCTTTCTGAAAAAACCGGTCGACGGCCCGTGCCCGTGCGCAACCACGATACGAAAGCCCGCCCTTTTGAGCTGCTTGAGCGTCGCCTCGATAATCGTCCTGAAAGTCTCCTCCGGCACCCAGTACGCACTGCCCGTAAGCTGGTGGTTCTTATATCGTTTCTCCTCCGACATACCCTCGCCGAGAGTATCCATCCCGTACAGCTCTTTTCCGTCAACCTCTTCCATCCGGTCCGGCCCCAAAAAAAGCATCGGAAGAACAATACCACCGACCTGCTGCGCAAGACCAATAAAAAATCCGTGTGGCTGCAACCCATCCGAGCCGATAGGCAAATGCTCTCCGTGCCATTCCAGTGTACCCAGCGGCAGATATGCAATCGGCGCCGCCGCAATCCGCTCGCGAAACTCCGCCGGCGTCAACTCCGCATACAATACCTTCTCACCCGATGGCTTAGAAACAGAAACCGCACTTGCCTTCGACACCTCCTTGTCATTTTCGGCAAACGGCAATGTCTCGGGAACAACTTTTATCTGCGTCGTGAATTTATACGGAATTCCTATCCCGCTGTCATATGTAAGCTCGACAAAAAAGGCCGTCCACCCTTTGGCCGGCTCTGGGATACTTGCCAGATACGTCCCCCTGCCCCTGCCGCGCGAACCAATATCAGTGCTCTTCCAGACCGGCCCGATTGTCTCAAGACGAAAGTCACGCGCATCGGCATTCGACGCCTGCCACAATTTTACGGCCTTCGGCTTTGTCTTCGTTGTGACCTCTATCGCGCCATCATCCCGCACCTTCCAGCTAAACTCCGGCAGCGGCGAACCCCGCAATATAGCAGCATAAAATGCCAGCATACTCTCTATAGCATCCGAGCCGCCGAGCCCGTGGTCGGTATTGGGAACGTATCGAAGATATTTAGGACCTATTAGGTCGTGAAAATAAAACTGAGCCGAATCCGACACAAAAAACTGGTCGCCACTCGAATTTATCAAAAACTTCGGGATCGTATATCTTTCGAGATAGCTGTACGGGTCGATAAATGTCCTAAGTTTCGTACCGCCCGGCGTATCGAGCCTGCTGAAAACATCCAGGTCCTGGTAATCCTTGATGGCATCGGAATAAAAACCGTACGCGCTGAAATGGTGCTTCATCTGCTCGGCCATATTCAATACGTCAATGACCGCCGGAATAATCGCGATGACCCGCTTATCAACCGCCGCGGTAAGCCACGTTGTCCAGCCGCGCTTGGAACCGCCGGAAACCACAAACTCATGTATATGGAGTTTGTTGTCGGTAACCGACGAGATATGGCTGTGAACCGTGTCCATCGCCCGCACGGCACTTTTGACCATCGGCAAAAGCAGCGGCCACGTACTATCGCCGGTGCTCATATATTTCTCGAAAGTGTAAGCGATTATCCCATCTTCAGACCGTGCCCCGCCGCCATCGGGAAATACCAGCGGCTCGTTCGGCACCATCCTCAGTTCCGCAGTGACCGTTTTGCTCTTAAGCGCCATACCCACCACCATAGAATCCGCTCTGCTTGGAGCAGGACTTCCGTTACTACCACCGGTTATCCAGAGCAGTGCCTTATTGGAAGCCACCTGGTCCGGCTTGACTATCGTCAGCCAGTGCTTCCAGAGGGTCCTGTCCACCTCGTTTTTGCTTCGCCACGCCTGCGAGGTCATATCCAAAACATAGGCCGTATAACCTTCTCCCTTGATAGTATTCACGACACTGTAGCGGTAGTTGTCATCCG
>CAZWME010000488.1:0-4615 GCA_964634515.1 uncultured Pirellulales bacterium
TTGCATAAAAGGGTGTATAGGGAATACAGTATAATTGAAAGAGTGCCTAAAGTGACTAAAGTGCCTGAAGTGAGCTAAAGTTGTATTATCGATGCTCATGATTGGTAATTCCCTATAAGGATTTTCTGTTTCGCTCGGGGCAGGCAGAAAAAGCCTGCCTCTATAATTAGACGAGTGTGCAGTTTTGAGTCGAAAAATCTGCTATTTTTCGGGACTTGGGGATTGTAAGTCGTTATTATAGAAGGAGATATAAATTTTAGAAAAATTTTATTTTTGTTTTTGAGTGTGAGCGTTTTTGACTGAAAAATGGGCATGGTTCAATCTCATATGCCCACAGGTAACACTTTTCGAGGAACTTCAATAACCAGAAATACTCATAACAATTTATTAGAGCAGGAATTACGGAGAAGACGGCAATTCGCCGGGCACATAAAAGTGTTACCCTGTTCTGAACCAGGCCGAAAATTGGCCCCGGATCCGTTCGACAAGCTCAGGAGAGGTTTACATGGATTTCACGGATTTTAGCATCGTATTAAGTATCCGGACATATGTCAGGAAGGTATATCCGGAGGTCTTTCACGACGACCATATAGAATAGATACCTGGATTTGTTCACCTTTGATATTGATCAGAAAACACAGATTTTAAGCAAACGTTTTCAATCAATATGAAGAACATCGCCAAGTAAACTAATGTGAGCAAGTTAGACAATCCGGCCTGGTTAAAGATTAGTCGACAATTGTCATAACATATCTGGATTATAGTGCAACAGACAGAAACAAAGTGTTTGATTTCAAGGGCTTTTTTTGTTAGACTACTCTGAGTGCTCGATAGAATTTTCCTACTGTCGTAATAGACCATGCAGGAGGTGGCCAATGTCAATAATCATGAAGAAAAAACTGGCCAACCGAATATTGCAGAAGTGACAATTCCGGAGGTATTTTGCCGATTTTAATGGCATTAGGAGTCATTTGTTAACATAAACAAATGAATGCTCGAATTTAGCCAATAAGGAGAAATACAATGTTAAACATGATGATTTCGAAGGTAAAAGCGTATCACAGAATCCTTTCATTAAATCTAATGATAATCACCTTTCTTTTCTTCACAGGCGGCGCTGTGAATGGAATGGATTTCGAACATGTGGTCATTGATAAAAATGTCGGCGGCAGGACCGCAATTGGCGATATCAATGGTGACGGCTTCGATGATATCGTCGTTCATACCTGGTCGAGTAACAGAGGCAAACAAAACGATGGGAAAATCGGCTGGTATAAATATCCCAAATGGCAGCGGTACAGTATTATCGATAGCGGCCATATATTCGGTGACGGTGTGCTTGTTGTCGATCTGGACGCAGATGGTGACAACGATGTAGTCACAGCCAAAGGCAGTGACAACGAGGCCAGCGTGTTTTGGTATCAGAATCCCGGCGGTAATGCTACTTCAAGCTGGAAAGAGCACAAACTGGCCACAGTTGAAATTGGCAGTGAAGTCAAAGATATCGAAGTGCACGATATGGATCATGATGGCAAGCCGGATGTAGTTGTCCGGACAAAACATAAATTTGCTGTATATTTTCAATTATCTCGTGATTCCTGGATTGAAAAGAAAACCGATAATGCCGAACGCGAAGGGATGACGATTGGTGATGTCGATGGAGACGGTGACTACGATGTGGTAATGAATGGCTTTTGGCTGGAAAATCCGGAGCATCCTCGTAAGGATACCTGGAAGCGATATGATATCGACCCGACGTGGTATAAGGATATAACCGGCGGCTGGCAAGACCATAGCGTCATGGCGGACGTTAAAGATATAAATAATGATGGCAAAGCTGATATAATTCTTTCCCATTCGGAAAAGACTGGTTTTACTGTCACATGGTATGAATCGGATAATCCTAAAGGTGGCCCTGATGCCTGGACTAAACACAAAGTTGGTGTTATTGATTACTGTCATAGTCTTCGCGGTGAGGATGTGGATTTGGATGGCGATATGGATATAGTCGCTGCTACTCTAATCAGGAAAAAGTCTCCTGAGATATGTATATTTATCAATAAAGACAAAGGCCTTGCCTGGCAGAAAATGCCCCTCGCCCAAAAAAGTGCCTACAAAGCCAAAACAGGAGATATTGATAATGATGGTGACATCGATATTGTTACGGCACGCAGTTGGGACCTCGGTCCTTTGCAGCTATGGCGTAATACCATTAGCGAAACCGGTGTTTCCGGAAAAGTCGGTCTTGGAGCACTTCCGCCTCGGGGGGCGGATGTCCTGATCGATGGAACTAGCAGGCTCTTGAATAAAAAATGGACTTATTGGGAAGGACCGCGATTCAGTTCCTCCCTTCCTATCAAGTGGAAACTGGTCGATGACCCCGTTGATAAAGGTAAGGTACTTGTGAGCACTGATCCGGCGGGAGCCGGAGGTAAATATGGTGCGGCGGACATCGTGACGAAAAAGAAGTATCGAGATTTCCGTTTGCACATTGAATTCATGGTTCCCCATAAGGGAGGAAACAGCGGAGTCTATTTGCAGAATCGTTATGAAATCCAGGTCCTTGACGGTGACAGCGGCAAACATGGAATGGCTGCCGTTATCAATGAAGCTGCCGGGCCTTATCATGCCTATCGCGGTACTGGAAAATGGAACGCTTACGACATGCAGTTTCGTGCCGCCAGGTTCGAAGATGGAAAGCTTACCGAAAAAGCAATGGTGACCATTTATTTCAATGGAATCAAAGCCCACACTAACCATAAAATCCAGAAGGTCTGGGGCGGAAAAAATTCAGGTATAGATGGAGGTAATCAGGGTGGAACAGGTATTACCGATGTACCCGGAGGCCTGAAATTACAATGTGAAGGCCATGAAGTCCTGTACCGCAATGCCTGGATTAAGGAACTGGACATGAAGAAGCCGAACACCGATTGGATTGCTCAAATTCATGCAGGCAAACAATAACTATAAACCTGACATGAAGAAACATATCGTTCTTTTTTGTACAGTCGTCTTCTTCGGTCTTTCCCGTGCTTGCCTCGCCCTTGGAGCCGATGGAGACAGGGGACACAACCTCAACATGATTTATCCGGAAGATGCTTTTCTGGAAAATGGTGGCCCGATTATCGACATCACGAAATCACCCTATGATGCCAAAGTCTCCGGTAATCCTTCCGATGCAGACCATAACACAAAAGGCTTTATCGCCGTATGTGATTTCATAATGGGGCAACTGGACAAATATGGCTACATGCAGCGAAAAGTTACCCAACCATCTTCCACCGCATGTTCATACATTATCTATATACCGGATGGGATTTACTATGTAAACGACACAATGATTTATTCCGGCCCGGTACGAAGAGTAGCCGGTGTCCAACGTGAATACTGTGTCTGGCTGCGCTTCATCGGCCAGAGCCGCCGGAATACTATTATCAGGCTTGCTGATAATTCCCCGGGCTTTGCTCATAAGGAAAATCCCAAACCGATTGTATCTTTTGGTAAAAAGCCTGATGTCAATCCGATGAAGGCCAATAATTCCATTAAGAACCTTACAATCGATGCCGGTAAAGGAAATCCGGGAGCGATAGGAATCCGATGGACCTCGGCGAATAATGGCCAGGCTAATGAACTCCTGATTCGCTCCGTGGATGGGCAGGGTTTTGTTGGATATGACTTCTCTATGGGCGGACCGTGCGGATATTTCCGAGACATCATCGTCGAAGGCTTTGACTATGGCATCCGCCTTGGCACACACCGAGGCTGAACTTTAGGGTATTTCGCATAAACTTGAAATCAGAAACAAATTCGAATTGGATTTGAATTGGCTTTGTTTGTCTGGATAACCAAATATCCAATAAATAAAAAACCCTTTTAACAGCATTAAAAACGGCGTATTATTCTACGGACTTGACTTTGGGCTGTTTATGACTATATTTATATAGGGGTGAATAACATTCCTTTAAGAAATCAAGAAAAAAGCAGATTCTATTCCAGCGTGGATTTGAATCCTGCTTCTATTAAGGAGTGTTATTATGATTGTTTTCGAGAGAAAACAAAAAGGCGAAACTAAGGTTATTGTGCCAAATTGTGTAGCAGTTTTAGTAGCAGTAGTTCTAATTCTTGTTGCTGCTTTAATCGTGGTGAAATATTACTCGGTTATTGTATTTTGGCTTCAATAATTTTCTGTATTATTGGTGGAAATGAATTATTACTCCGATGGAATAGTTCTCAATTTCACTGATTCTACAAGGGTATTAGTATCTGGTATATAGTTTGATGTGTACGCTTTCACAGACACAAGTTTTGCTTTAATCTTAAGTAGAAACCTGACAATAACTATAAAAGCATTTCTACTGGAGGCCAGCATGAGGATCATACAATAACGCAAGCATGAAGTGACGGAGTGATAAAAATTAGTGCGAACCGAAGGTAGAAATGCGGTCAGCGATTTTGTGTGGATTTATACTCTCCGGCCCCCGACAGAAAAACAAGTAAGCTAACATCGAGGATAAACTCCAAAGCAAGGAAGCTAACACCGGGGACAAGTTCCAGCCGACAAGAGCGTCATACATTAACGCAGGAACGAAGTGGTAGAGTGATTAAAACTGGTGTG
>CAZWME010000489.1:0-1143 GCA_964634515.1 uncultured Pirellulales bacterium
AATATACGGTGTGAACTATTGCACCGAAACCGGGCTGCCAGCTAAGGATCACATTTGGGTCTACAAGTCCGGCTCCTTCAGCCGGTTCTGGTGCATATGCTGTCTTAGGTGCAACCGTAAAGCTCCAAACAAAACCTTCGTGTTTAGTTGTACCGTCGGCCTCAACCGAGTCAACACGCCAGTAGTATGTCGTGTCCGGAACAAGACCATCCGGATAAGGCATGCCGGGGAATCCGACAACAAAAAACGTTCCGGGCTGATTGCCCAAAAACGCGCTCTCGGCACCAGCTTCCACATCAGCTCGATTTTCACTGAAATAAACATCATGCGAAGCCGCAGTATCTCCCTTGTTCCACGAAACACTCGCCCATGTGTCCCGATAATAATCACCATCAGCCGGTTCAGGCATGAAGGCACGTTTACTGCCATATTCTATATGCAGCATCGTAGTGCTTCCTGTTCCGGACGTAGCAACCCTAACTCCTTGAGACGGATTGTCGGGATTGTCGCTTATTATTATCGCCATGGCGTTGCCGGAAGACCAGCCATCCTGGCTGATTATCTCCTGGATGACGGCGGAAATATCCGAAGTTTGTTGTTTTTGATTTGCTGTAGGCCAGGCCTCCGGTTGCCATTCGACATTAGCCTCCGTTCTTGTCCTGCTACTGACGTTATAATCAGCCTCAGTAAATTTAGGGGCATTCGGAACCAATTCGCCATCGATGATAAGATTGACGGCATCAGGAGCGGAGACGTCCTCAACTGTGAACACAACATACGCATTCGTAATCTCGACGCCTATCGGGACCTGAACGTCCAGAAAACGCAGACCTATTACCTGTAAACCACCATCATCGGGAATCTCCAGATCGCTACTGTCCATATACATACCTCTTGAGAGTTGGTCCTCAACAGAATCATTACCGCCAGCGTTTCCAACCTCAACAACCATGCCGGCAAAGGTGGCATTTACAGCAACGATAGACAGTGTCAAAACTAAAAGAATTAATTTTCTGCACATAATAATCATCCTTAAAAACAAGTTACTGACAATAATGCTTTGGCCACACACCAAAACATCCGTTGTCTTCAATGAGCAATTACAAGAATTTTAGAATATCTATTGCCAAATAAAAAATTGGA
>CAZWME010000489.1:1153-4610 GCA_964634515.1 uncultured Pirellulales bacterium
ACAGCTTTAAATAAAAAGATTGAAACAATATTTTGACTTACGATATCATCTGCTCAGGATGATTTTACGACTTGCCTTTACCTCCTTCCTTCAAATTACAAATATTTACCGTCTTTTGAAATGTAAAATAACTTTATCTCCGAAGCATACAACTTCGGCGGCCTTAAGTTCTATTTTTTATCCTGTGTGGTCCGAAAAATGGAAAATAGCTGAAGAAGCTCCACCTGTAAGAAAGCAAAAATTCTCTTATATCGCGGCCGATAGGGGCACACAGTTTACCAGATTATATATATATAACAAATTATACACACCGCCGTCAAGGAAAAAAGGTGTTATGTTGTAATCGGTCAGTTACGGGTGGTAAGGGCAGGTTATGATGAGTCAAAGACGAAGACGGTTTTATATGGGTCGAAATCGCCTTGTTCAGCAAGTCTATCAAGGGCAGACTTGAAAGCAATCGTCACATCCGGTGTCTTTTTTTTCAATGTATGTAAAACCGTCATAAGAATCTCTCGATTTTTGGCTCCAGCATCAGATTGAGTGCCAAAACTGATTTTCCTGGCAATAACCATCGGACGTAGTTCCCTTTCGGCCAGGTTATTATCCGCAGGAATGTTACGATCCTCTGCCCAATGATATAATCGGTCGGCCTTTTTACGAAATATATCCCGGATTTTTTGAATGGCCGGATGCTTAGCCTGACTGCCGGTAATGTTGACAATTTCGTTTTTGACTTTAGCTGCCTTCCGTTTGAATTATTTGTCTGTAATATCCAATGTCCGAAGACTGATAACGATTGACAAAGGATGCAATTTTTGATAGTAACAAAGCTCGCAGTCTTTTGTTCCGGATACTGAGCTGAATGTTTCAATTGAACACCTTATCAATATACATCAATGAAGGAGGATAATGAATGAAGCGACGCACATTCATAAAGACGACAGGCGCCCTGGGACTTAGTGCCGCTATGGGCTGGGGAGAGTCGATAGCACGACAAGTGCCATCTGCAGCTTTTCTGAAAGAGAAAACGTCCGACAGGATGCTCTTTGAGCACCCACATGATGGTGCCGAAGTAAAAATATCACCCGTCGGATTAACGTGGCTGCCGTGTCCAGCGGCGTCCGGTTATCGCATTAAAATATTCGATAAAGGAGGACGTTGCGTTTATAGTGCAGATGCCGGGAAAGATCCCGTACACTGTCCCGACCGTGTCCTTGGGCATGGAAGGTACACGTGGGATGTTATTGCTCTCGATAACCGTGGTAAAGATATAGCACAGCGAGGCCGGCGACGCTTTATAATTTCCAAAGATGCAGCAGAGCTTCCGTGGATCGAGCCAAGTGAACTGCTCAGTCGTATTCCTGAGGGACACCCTCGTATTCTCTATCCGAAATCGCAGCTCGGTAAAATTCGCTCAACGCTATTGACTACTCGTGCAAGTTCGTGGCGTGCCTGTAAGAGAGCGGCTGAACGGGCCCTGTCTAAAGGTATTCCCGAATATCCGAAGTATCATCATATCGAAGAGGCGGGTGTACGACGTCTGGAGTACCAAAAATACTTCGGTTATTTCCGCGGATATGTGGATGGTGCCCTGATGAATCTTGCCCTCGCGTATTTAATGACTGAAGAATCGAAATATGCAGATGCAGCGAAGAAGATTCTGCTCGAAATCGCTTCCTG
Organism: uncultured Pirellulales bacterium; assembly: GCA_964634515.1. GTDB lineage: Bacteria > Planctomycetota > Phycisphaerae > Sedimentisphaerales > Anaerobacaceae > NIOZ-UU13. The sequence continues at coordinate 2,834 of CAZWME010000489.1, forward strand.
GCCCACGGATGATAATGACGTGACGTCCGTCAGTGCCAGGTGGGGCGACGAAGCGGGATTGTCTTTTTCCAAATGCGCTCATATCGCCTACGACTGGCTTTATGACGCTCTCGATGACGATGAAAGAAAGCTCGTATTCAATATGTGCAGTAAGCGAGCCTGGCAAACATACCGGCGACTTAACCGGAAGAACTATCTGACACTTCCGGGAGAGAGCCATGATGGACGATTGATCGCCTATCTTACCGATATGTCTTTGGCTATGGCGGGAGAAACGGAAGACGCCGAGACCTGGCTGACTTATTCACTCAAAGCACTTTTAACTTTTTACCCTCATTGGGCCGGGAAAGATGGCGGCTGGGCCGAAGGAACCGCTTACGGTCTATGGTATAACACTTTTTACATCCCGGCCTTTGAAAGCTTGCGTCAGCTTGCAGGTTATAACCTTTGGCGACGTTCTTTCTTCAATAATGCGCGATATTTCTTCTTTTACTGTACCGCCAATCATGGTGAGATCCGACCCTTTGGAGACAGTGCCGAAAAAGGCGGTCCGGGAGTTAACAGAGGGAGCGGCTATGCCGATCTAATGGCTTTTCACGCCCATCGGTATCATGATCCATACATCGGGTGGTGGGTGAAACAAATACCCGGCTACACGAGCGGCGGAAGTGGGGCCGGCTCTTTATTGCATGAGGATAAGTTGCCTTCAAAAGTGCCAACTGACTTGCCTAATTCGGCCGCGTTCAGAAGTGTCGGCTGGGCGGGATTACACAGTGATATATCAGATCCCCGGAACGATACCTGCCTTATCTTCAAAAGTAGTCCGTACGGCAGTGTCTCACACAGTCACGCCGACCAGAACGCTTTTGCGATCATGAAAGGCGGAGCTGCCTTAGCAATTCCATCAGGATATTACGGGCCCTCTTACGGTAAACCACACCATGCACAATGGACACGATCTACAAAAGCGAACAATTGCATATTGGTCAAAGGTCAGGGACAGAAGATACGTTCTGCCGCTGCAAATGGAGCTATCATAGATTTTAAGAATGCGCCCGGCTATTCATATGTTGCCGGTGATGCGACGCCTGCATATGTGGGCAAGCTCACAAAATGGATACGCCGTATTCTTTTCCTGCGTCCGGGTCTCTTTCTACTATTGGATGAAATTGAAGCTCCGTCCAGGAGTCAATACCAGTGGATGCTGCATGCATTTGAAAGGATGGATATCGAAGATGCAAAGTTAACTTCAACTCGAAAGGGAGCTACTTTGAAGGTCTATCTGGACTGCAACCGAGACTTAGAACTGTCTCAGACAGATAAGTTCGATACTCCCTATAATTACGGTATCCCGAAAGCCTATCATAGGCAGAGAGCCAACCATTGGCATGTTAAAGCACAGACCGTGGAAAAATCGAAGGTCGCACGGATTGCTGCCGTGATGGCTGTTTTCGGTACCGGCGAACGATTTCAGGTCCGACTGCAAAAGCAGGATGGTTGGTTTGGGGCAAAGGCTGCGGGAGATTTTGGCCATGTTGAAGGATGGATTCGCATCGATGATGTTGACAACATTCCAGCAGGCTATTCCTCTCAGGCAGTTAATGGAAGTATGAACATCTGTGGCCGGAGCCGAGATGGAGAAATCTGTTCGGTATGAAAACCTACACGGCACAGCAATTCCTGTGGTAGATATATTGCTTCCGCAGCTAAAGCCTTGATGTCACGAGCTTCTGCCTTATCATAAACAACGGGGCTTATACCAAATCTATCAGTACAA
>CAZWME010000490.1:0-4603 GCA_964634515.1 uncultured Pirellulales bacterium
CCTTGTAGCCGGCCTGCCTGAGAACTTTGCAGGCCTGGGCGCCGGAATAATCGAATTCACAGGCCTGGCCAATAACAATGGGCCCTGAGCCGATAAGCAGTATTTTCTTTATAGACTTATCTTTCGGCATAACGTCTTCCCGAATGGTCTTTACTTAAAAGCTGCCTGCGATACCAATACCACCAAATATACCTGCACTGATTCCCCATCTAACGACATGCTATATCGTGGAATCCTGAACACTATACAGACCTCAAAGAGAAACCGCAAGTGCAAAAGTAAAAAGTGATTAGTGAATTAGAGATTGGCCCTTCGACTCCGCTCAGGATGAAGGCAGGGATTGGAGATTACAAGATGGACGAAGGAGGATGGAGGATTGATTAGAGGATGAGAGAATGGTATAATTTGAGGCGGACATAAGCAGAGATTAGGGAATTAGAGATTGGAGAATTGAAAGGAAAAAAAGCAATTGACCGGTAAGAAGTGTAAAAATCAAATCTCAATGATGTTGCACAGAATCAAGCATGGCTGGTTGATCAAATGCCTCATAGCATCTCTGATATTAGAGGCAGCTATCGCGGTAAATTGCAGGAGATCACCAGATGCTTTGGGATCTCAGATTTTCAGGAAGTATGTACTTAAACCTATCCCGAAATCTGTGGCGGATATCAAGGTGGATAAGTTATCGCCAGGGGGCCTGTTCGGATCTGGACGCATGTACGTCATGCACTTCAAGATAAGTAAGGACGACGTAGCACTCATTGTCAATTCGAGGGCATTTGAGGAATTTGAATGGACCAACTATCAGCAGGGCACTCGTTGGGACAGACTTTACTGGGGCAAAACGTTCCCACGCGAACGCTTTCTCCAATATAACCTGTCTCTCGGTAAGAGCTCCAAGCATATGATCGTATATACGGATTCCCAACGCCCCCCTGAGTGGTTCAAGCCCAACGACTGGAACAACCCAAAGGTATATAGCATCAGTGAAAAATGGGGGAGATCCAGACGATATCGTACGAATGTATTGATATTCAATGAAGATTTGGAAGAAGCTTACTTTTTTGAAGACGTTCCGGGACATTGAGGTTATATTCTGATAAGTTCAATAGGTCAGACATAAGCTTTGATAGGTGGGGCAAGCCCTAACCTATATTTCCATATAGTAACAATGGCTTAATTTTGCAGGCCAGATGTCTCGACTTCGCTAGACATGACAAAGGGTGTGTAAAATAACATCCTGTCAGGAGAAATGGAAAGGAGTAAGATCGTGCGAGTTTTCCTGTTTGTTTTGGGTCCGCTTTTTTTTGCGGGGTGCACATCAACCCGGGAAATCTACATCACACAACCTCCAGTGAAAACGCCTGGTGTTACCGGTGTTCCAACGGCAGGTTCGGTTTCTATCGATATTACACCACCTCCCGGGATGCCGATGGGTGGATATTCGATACTGGCCAACAAGGGCCAGGGCTTCAGGACACGTCTTAAGGCACGAGTAATTTACCTTAACGACGGTAAGGGACATTCAGTTGCTCTGGTTCAGACAGATTTGCCCTCAGGGTCGCTGCTGCTGCATCACAAGGTTGCGGAAGCGGTGTCAGAAAAAACGGGCTTAAGACCTGGTGATATTGCTATTACTGCATCACACAGCCATTCGGCCCCCGCCAACTTCTTCGAGAACGATTTCTATAACAAACACATGACAAACGGTAAATGGCTGGAAGTAAGCTTTCTTGAGTTCACAACACAGCGCATCGCAGAGGGGATTCTGAAAGCGTATGAGAACCGTCGAGAGGCAAAGATAGCCACGGGGCGGAAAGACATTTACGGCTATAACCGGAACCGGGCGATCAACTCTTATGTTCTCAATGAAAATGCCTGGGAAATCAGGCTTGACGATCCGCAAGCCGTTTTCAAAGCAGTAAATCCGGCATTGTATATGGTTCGGATTGATATAAAAGATGATAGCGGGAATTACAAGCCACTGGGGGCCTTCTCCAGTTTTTCGGTGCATGCCACGGCGTTGACGTCGCTTGTGAAAGTGTATAACGCCGATTTATTTGCATATGCACAGAAAGATTTAGAATGGACTATACGACGCAGGTACGAAACTCCGTGGGCGGTTGTCCATGCAATGACCAATGGGACACAGGGAGACATGGCACCGGCAATACCCGAACAAGGTGACAATATTTTCTGCAATTTCCCTGTTAACTGGAAGGAAGCGAGAAAATTGGGAGAGGGAATCGGCCGTGAAGCCATCAGCCTGTTCGAGTCGTTGAGTGATAAACTGACGGCGGATATTGTTCTTGGCTCAGCGGTTCGAGAACTCAATATTCGCCAGCATAATGAAGTGGAAAACATCAAGCTGTGCAAGGACGCTGTTATAGGTAACCCCCTTGCTGGAGGCGCCTATGAACGGCGTGCGCCCTGGATTGCTGCTGTTCCCTTTCTTCGTGGAGGCAATGATATGTCCCGACGCTGGTGGTTTTTCAAAGACGGCTGTCAGGGTAACAAAAGGCATCTGTTGTTTTCATTCCTTCAACCACTGATAGAACCGAAGGACAGCTTTCCTAATACGGTGATGTTCCAGTTTATCAGAGTGAACGATACGGTTATTCTGCCGGTGCCGTTCGAAGTTACAGCAGAGTCGGGGAATCGAATGGCCTCACGCGTGAGGAGTGAATTCTTAGAAGCAGGTGATAAAAACATCAGACATGTATGGGTGGCCAGTGTTTCCAACGGCTATTTCGGCTATTCAACTACGCCGGAAGAATATTCACGCCAGAACTACGAAGGAGGTCACACGCTTTATGGACGATACACCACGCCTTACCTTTCGGCGCAGCTCGGCCAATTGGTAAGAGACTTCAAGGCCAGAGGGGATGTGCATGAACTCAAGCCGGATTGGAAGTACACAGTGAAAGTGAACGCTTTCTATCCTGAAGTCCGGCTCAGCACTTGCCAGCGAAAAGTAATCATGCAGCCCAAGGTAGTAAAGGCGGAAAAGGATTATGAAGAAGATTATATAGCTTTTCGATGGGAGGATGTGGGCCCGAGTGAGATTGATTTTCACAAATCGCTGAGCCGTGTGGAAGTTAATATTAATGAACAGTGGGTGCCGATGGTTGAGGACGGCAAACCAATTGATGACGATGGATATGACATGGAAGTACGCTACATGAGGAAGTTGTATGATGGTATGGGCGAATACGAAGTGCGCTGGTACAATCCAGTTGTCGGCGGCGAATACCGCTTTCTGATTGAACCGCGTGGGAATAATTCTGTGCTAACAAGCCGGATCTTCGCCTATAATTGATTTGCAGAATGACCTATTAATTGAATTAAGCACGCAGAATAATGAGAAGATTTTCAGGGGCAATACACAACACATGAAATTTTTAAATAAGAGACAATTGAAGATTATTTTAATTACGCTTTGTGTGGTTTTTATAGCTAAGGAAGTGATGGCGGGGAATCGGCCGGGAGTGAGGGTTTCAAACGTTCGGCGGGTATTTTATAATGGAGAGCATAATGCTTTTACGGATTTGATTCGATTCAAGGGTAAATTTTATCTTACTTTTCGGAACTGTCCGGATGGGCATATGGTGCATCCCACGTCGTCGATCATTATTTTAGCCAGCGACGACGCGAAAGCGTGGGAACAGGTACATCGATTCAGCGTTGCCAAGCGGGACACACGCGACCCGCATTTTCTTATTTTCAAGGGCAAGCTGTTTGTCTATACCGGGACGTGGTACAGCGGGGAAACAACGCTGAAATCCGAAGACTATGACCTGAACAAGCATCTGGGTTACGCCGCATGGAGTGAGGACGGGACCAAGTGGCACAGCCCAATTATGTTAGAAGGGACGTTCGGCCACTATATCTGGCGAGCCAATACGTTCGAGGGAAAGGCGTATCTGTGCGGGCGACGTAAGAAGAACTTTGCGATGGCGCCGAGGGGCGAAGGGGCGATAGTGGAATCGGTAATGCTGGAAAGTGACGATGGTCTTATCTGGCGAACGCGCAGTCTGTTTCAGGAAGTTAACGGCGACGAGACGGCATTTCAATTCGAGGCCGATGGGGGTATCATCGCAGTCGGGCGAAGAGGCAGGGACAATGCCCAACTGTTAAGGTCGGAGCGGCCTTATACGCAGTGGCAGCGCAAAGACCTCGACCGATATATCGGCGGGCCGCTGCTTATGCGCTGGAGTGGGAGGTATGTTGTCGGCGGGCGAAAGACCATAGGCGACAGAGGGCCGAAGACCTCGATGTGCTGGCTCGTGGGCGATGAACTGCATGAATTTGCCGAACTGCCCAGCGGGGGTGACAATTCATATCCGGGCTTTATCGAATTAAGCCCGAAGCGAGCTATTATGTCATGGTATTCCTCTCACGAAAAAGACGAAGACGGTAAAACCATAACCGCGATTTACATGGCGGACCTTTTAATTGATAATTGATTATTTGCTATTGTTTAGTGAATTAGAGATTAACGACGTGTACAGGTTTTTCAAATTATTGTTTTTGGCCGAAAAATCGTGGTTTCAATCTGAAGATTTCGTAGCTCGTACAATACGAACCTTATTATTGAGCTAAA
>CAZWME010000491.1:0-4601 GCA_964634515.1 uncultured Pirellulales bacterium
TGTGAAGGCCAGACCAAGATTCAAAAACGATGTGAGTTTTCTCATATTTATATCCTCCTTATGTTGTATTGTGCCCGAAATATTTACTGCGAGAGAACGAAATTCGACAAATCTCCAATCTCTTTTTTAGAGAGATTAGACGTTAATCCATGTTTATCGTCCGGATTGTATTTCGTTAGGACTTCTTCGATAGTGACAGCCCGTCCATCATATAAGTACGGTGCGGTTCTCCAGGCTTCGACCAAAGCTGGGGTGTCAAACTTCCTGTCTTTGTCCAAACCGTCACCCGTGCCTACGTTGTGTTGCTGCAGGTCGGTATGCAATGGGCCTTTATGACATGAATCACAACGTGCTTTGCTGTATATCTTTCGTCCTCTTTTGGCGGAGGTGCTAAGTTTGCCTTTGACCAGATAAGGGCTTGGAATTGGTTTGAGAGTCTTGAGGTACTCATCAATTGAAACAGATTCTTGTTCCGGGCGTATTGTAAACAGGATATGTCTGAAACCGGCACGAACAGCATCTTCGGCATTCCCCCGAACACCTGTAATCATGGCCGGTGGTGTTATATGTGCAAACAGGAGATTTTTGGTATTTTTAGGATTGCCTAAGCCGTCGTTAAGCAGGTCCCAGTTCAGGGCATCGACCCTTGCACCTCCGGGATGACAGCTTGCGCAGCTCTGCCAGTGCTGGAAGCACAACGTGGCATCGTTGAAGAGCATTTCACCTCTGCGTGTTTGTGTTAATTGCGGTGTCGGTCCGAGCGTCAAAGCCGTAGTTTTGTTCCCTTCTGTTTTATTTACATCTACTAATGTTAGACTGTCTGTAAAATATTCAGCAACATAACTATTCGAATTAATGATTGCAAGTGCACGAGGACCTTTGCCGCGGAGCTTAATACGCTGGCGAATCCCGTAAAGAAAACTAAGCTCATTCGGAATATTTGAATAGGGTATTGGACCTATGCCGTAGCTTCCGTAATTATACTGTCCCGTTACTCTGCTCTGAGTGTTTTTTTCGTCAGCATGAAATTTTCTGATTATAACAAGCATGGCGGTTATATCTATTATGCTTAATTCGTCGGTTCCGGCATGAGTGACACAGACGTTTTTGCCGTCGTTTGTGCAGCCAACTGCCCACGGATTTGCGGCCCCGTTGTCCACATCATCGAGAAGTACGGTATCAAATAACTGTTTACTCTCAACGTCAATAATACTGAGCGCATTGGTATTTATCCATCCCCGCTCCAACTGTGTGGTTGGAACTGTATAGCGGGCGAGGATATGCGCGGCGTAGGCATACCGGCCATCAGGCGAGATACAGATTCCCTGCAATTCCGTTGTACCGTTAGGCAGCTCGATGGTGGTTATCACTTTATTGTTCATGGTGTCAATGACAGAGACCACAGCAGCTATATTTCCTTTGTTGGCGGGGCCTGCGGGAAGATGGTTGTTCACGAATAAAAATCTACCATTTGGTGTAAGAGCTGCTACTACCGGCTCACGCTGGACGGGTATTCGAGCTATCTGTTTGCGTGAAGCGAGGTCGATGACTGAGACGTTATTATCGAAGCGGTTGCACACGTACAGGATTTTGCCGTTTGGACTGAGTACCGGCGCCGTAGGAGTATGTCCTGCGGGCAGGGTACGGATGATTTTTCCGTTTTGCAGATTTATTACCTTAACCTGACCTTTTGGAGCGGCACAGGTAACGTAGAGACGTGATTTGTCGGCTGATAGTGCCAGTCCGCTGGGCTCAGCCGGTAAAGAATACGATTTGATTACCTTGCCTGCGGCGATGTCAAACACTTCTACACGTTTAGCTGTGGCCTGAGCGATGTAGAGTTGCTCGGCATGCTTGTCTGGGACCAGTGCCGAGGGTGAAAGATAATCCCTGCCGGACAAACTGGCGTTGGTTGTCAGGTACAACATCAAAATTAACATGCTGACTCTTGTAGGCAGTTTTGTTTGTTTCTCGTTCATAGTTAGTCCTCAATAAACATTACCATTTGATTCTACTATCATCCAGCGCAGTGCCTTCTGCGTCAAAGACATTATTATTTAGTTGTTTCTTCGAGCTTAATATCCTTTGCGGACAGGGTATTTGTTGTTTTAGGAGCGTTTGTCCGGCAAATAACACGGAAGCGCCCATCTATATTCCCCATCCGGGTTGACCTGTAAGAAGTGGCTAACAGCTTTATTAGCTCGATCTTAATATATAATTATATTTGGATTCGTCACATTAAGCAATCGAAAAATACAGCAAAGACCTCATAGAAAGAGAGTGAAAACAGCAAAGTAGATGTAATTGTTGCAGGTATTTTGGAAAGCGATGAAATTTTCTGTAATTGATAGAGAGGAATCGAATTGGCAGATCATTTATTGCCTTGCCAAATAAGTCCGGCCATCAGAGGGTGAGTTTATTATATACGATTTATCTTGTTGTTTTAAGTTCTTTATCAACAGCTATTGCAACCGGCCTGGATATGCTCTGTTTGCCTGTACGTATTTCTTCTACATGTTGTTCGAGCTTTGTGAATAAGGCCGTATTGCCTGATTTTCTCACTGAGTTCAGCGCCTTTTCAAAGAGTTTCTCTGATTGGGCATAGCTGTGCTTTGCATGACATATTCTTGCTTTGGTCAGCCAGCTTGGAGCTACAAGGTGGTGTTCCGGCCCGTAGATACTTTCCTGTTTTACTATTGTACGGTCAATCAGCTCTTCTGCTTCATCGAGCCTTCCCTGTAGAGAATATAGTTTTGCTACACTACCCAGAACGTTTGCCGTGTAAAGGTGGTCGGGCCCGTAACTGCTATTGATTAAGGTCATTGCCTTTTTATAGTAACTTTCGGCTATTTTATAATCACCCTTTGCAACGAGAACCGAGGCAATATCCACCCAAAATGGAGCCAATGCCTTGTCGTTTTCAGTATGACTTTCGAGCATAATAGCCATTGCCCTGTCCATGGCATTTGTAGCTTTGCGATAATTGCCCTGCTCTGTATAGATTGAACATAAAGTTCTCAGGGTGTAAGCCACATAGGGATGGCTTTTATAAAGGACTTTTTCCTGTAGTTTAAGGCCCTGCTCGCACAATTTTTGTGCGTCGAGCAACTTGTCCTGGTTTTTATAAAGTGTCGCCAAATCAATCAGGCACATGGAAAGTTCAGAATCTGATTCACCTCTTTTTTTCGCCAAAGTTAACGCCTGCTCTGCCAATGGCTGTGCTTTTGTGTATTCTCCGTAAGCCATATACACTCTTGCCATTGCTCTGAGTGTTTTGCACGAAAGGTCTTTTTTAGCCTGCTGTGGCTGGCCCCAGGCTATACTCTCTATAAGTAGAATTATAAAGGTAAGTACAAGGAAACGATTTTTGCGCTCGCCAGCTATATAATGTTGTTTATTCCTGTATATCATTATACTATGTCTCTATTCGCCCTATAATCTTATGGTTAATTCAGAAGAACTGTAGCCTTTTTTAGCTATCTAAAACATAATAATCGTTTCTGATAACGACAAATTTCCCGGACGTTTTTTTCGATAAAACACTCGAAAATCCGAAGTATCTTGTTCATATTCTCTGCTTAGTGTTCTCGGACTTTCTTTTGTCATTTCCGTTAAATTGAATATATACCTTTGCCTAATTTCTGTCATTTAAGGCTTTCATACCTTTGCCCTGCTTTCAGTATAAAAAGCACTATTTCCGGGGTTTGAGTTTGCCGATAGCTTTCTAAGGAGTATTACTTAATCCTTCAACTGAGAGGCGGGTTCTTATGTCGGAATTTGACCACGACAAACATTATAGGTCGTTTGCCTTTTTGCCAATGTTGTTTGTGTTCTTAGCGATTTTGTGTGGATACAACAACATAGTTACCGGTCAAATGTCTGAAGTTGCATTAGAGGTTGAGTCGGCATGCGATAAGATATTGAAAGGCGATTTCGAAAGTGCTCAAGAGATTGTTCGCACATCGATTAATGTTCACAGCGCAGGTCTCAGGCAGCTTGAGACAATTATCGATGAATATGCGACTATACAGGCCCGGCGGGACGCTTTTCAAGATGCTGGCTATCAAGAGCAAAAAAGTGAACTTGATAAGCTTAGAGAAAGAGGCTTTCCAAAAGACATTAATGACGTTGGTAAAGTTTTTACTGTTGCCTTGAAGGCTTTAGAGTATTCCAACAAAGAACAGAAACATGCCTTGCTTAACGATCCTTTTGTACAACAAACCATCCGGCAAGCCAAACGTCTCGCTGCCGAATACGAATCGAAAGGTCGATGGCTCGATGCATACGCAATATGCTATTGTAAGCTGGCACTGATGTACGAAGATGACGACAAGTACTCAGCCTATGCTAAATTGCTGCAGGAGAAGGCAGATATTGCGGCATTTTTACAAGACAGTCCATGTGAGACTTGCCGGGAGCGTTATGAAGGCATAGAGAAACAAATGTTCATTAATGCTGTGGATTTTCTGGATTGCAGTTATGTCAGCATTATTGATTATCGCAGTATGACAGCCAGAGGTATCAATCGCTGTAAATTGTTAGCGGAGGTAATAAGCAATCCATATCTGGAGAAGAGAAATAAGATACGAGATACCCGATCT
>CAZWME010000492.1:0-4599 GCA_964634515.1 uncultured Pirellulales bacterium
CCAGCTCAGCATCATATTCGGGATACCGCCGCTGATAGCGAACTTATCGTGCAGCGAGCGATGAACGTCGAAGATATCGTCCTGGTCGCAGTGGAAAACGATGCTGCGGTCCGGCAGCTCGCGGAATGTCTCGAAATGATATTTCCACTTGCCCTCGGCATAGAAAAGCGTCTGGTGGCCGTTCTTCCAGAATTCCTCGATACAGGGCTTGAGCGTGGGCCAGTAGTGGGACTCGAATTGTTTCGGATTGAAGAAAGGCACGCAACCACGATGCATCCAGTAGCCAATGGGAACTTGATTATTCGGATCGGCGGTAGTCAGTCCCACGTTGACCAAGTGCGGTATAAGTGCCTCGCAGGCCTTGAGAACTTTTTTGGGTTGAGTATGCATGTCATTCACCAGTCCCAGATAGCCCCGCATTTTGTCGGCGATGATATCGAACGGCGCTTTGAAGATGCCCGCAATAGCCGACCCGGTTCCGCATTCGGTTCGCAGCCTTGCAACTTGCGGGCCGAAAGCGTAGAAATATTGCATCATGGCCATACCGCTCTTAACTAATGCCAGGTTGTTTCTCTTTGTCGAGGCCTCACCAATCTTGCTCACTTCGGTTGAGACACGGGGAAGCCAGGTCTCATAGAGAAAGCCGGTCGGATCGTCGATCAGCGCATCGTATTCATCGGCCTTCATGAAAGCCTCTTCTTCCGGCGGCTCAATGTAGTTAAAGCCGGTCGTGTGCGGGATGCCTATCCCCGGGATACCGTAGTAGCGTAATCCGGCGGCCTGCGTCAGGCCCGTCCAGACATAGACCATATTTGGAACAACGGCGTCCCAGTCGAAATCCTTCGCGCACTTCACAGCGGCCTCGAAGGCCTTGTTGTAGTCATGCGCAACATCCTGGCAAGTCAAACCCGCGTATTTAGCCGTGAACTCGGCAACAAAAGGACGAATAGGTATCATGTCCGGCTTTTCATTTCGCATCGCCGTAATGTAACGCTTCATTCGCTCGGAGTATAATTGTTCCATATCTTTAGCCATATCATTCTGCTCCTTTTTGTTATTGGCTCAGCTTCTCTCGAAATTCAAAATAACGTTTTAATGTACGCTTAACATACCTCAATCACGACAAAACGTCAAGCAGGCCTCCTCTGGGCTTATCCATCAAGTCCCACTATTTGAACCTGTTCGCCCAGCTTTTCCAGTCGGCACTTAATTGTCCCTTTGCTTTCAAGACCGTCTGCTTTCATAGTGATTTGTTCGGAACTCGGAAGAAGAGCTGACAACTCGCCATCGGATAGTTTTGCCTTCAGCAAATAACCTCCATTAATCCGCTCAAGACTTGCTTCATCAGGCAGCTTGTCTTTGACTCGATGGGGACGATATAGCGTTACGAATTCCATCTGTCTTTTTTTGCTATCCGTCTTTGCCGTTAAATGCCATTCGCGCAGTTTGATTCTCGGGCGGGGATTGGGATCATATTGGTTCGTCTGGCTGAATGTCAAAGCCGACGGCGACAGAAAATCAATGTCACAAACTACATCTCCATTTCTAACACGAACATTGTGCTGGCCATCGACATCAATCTTATTGATAGCGTGCAGCCAGTATTCGTATGTCGCAGGTTCTCCCGCATCCAGACAGTCATAAACAACCGTTAATTCCGGCTTTACAAAAATAATGCTCCGTGTAAAACGATCCAATGACGTTTCATAAGCTTTTCCCGCCTCTCCGACAACTATATCAATTGAAGGCGTGGTCTTGAATGAAACGATTTTACCCTGGGCTTTGGAAGTACGCCTGCTCTGGCCTTTACCGTTGACAGTGATATTGTTGACCGAGCGTGTGCTCCACATCCAGTTCTTATGATGATCGCTGCCGTAGCTGTCTCTGTAACCTGAGCGAATCAGCAGACGCTTTCCATAACCCCACAGAAGAAAGGAATTATTTGCCTCGTAGCCGTGAGATTGCGTGCCGAAAGGGCTGGACTTGAAAACCACCTGAACGCTATTGCCTGCATCTGTCAGATTGGTATTAAGGTAGGCCTGTCCCGTACCTTCGAATAATCGTGATTTCTGTAGCTCATCGAACGGTATGGCCTGCACCTCAGGAAGTTCGCCACGAATAAAACCGATATAGCCGCCTGCATTTGCAGGTCCGCCAAGCTGTTCGACATACCACCGCCAATGTCCGTTTTGTGCCTGAGCCGAAAACGTGCTCATTATTGACCTATAACTTTCAGCCCTCTTATTGGCGGTCAGGTCACCGAAGCCGCCGCCCCTCTTGCCCGGAGGTACAAGGTAAATAGGATAATATCCGACCTTTGAAAAGTATGGTTTATCATAAGCGTTAATACCCATAGCTTCACGCATCACATCTGCCCACCAGGTAAAACGGTTCTGATAGCTCGACCAGTAGGAAGTACCCTCGTGCCAGCCGCCATCGTCATCGCTCCAGACGGGATACACGTTAAAGAAAACATTCGTGGCAAACCACACCCAGTCCTCGGCCCCCTCGACCTCGCCAAGAAATGCGATGCCAACCTCACCTAAGAAATGCCATGCCCGGTTGGAGTGACTGCCGTATGGCCGCCACAGATGCCGAGGACAGAGATGCTCATACATCTCATCCCCGCGAACCTTCATCACCGCTCGGCAAATTTTCTTCTCCCGCTCGCTCAGCAGGTCATTAATAAAAGTATATGTGCGCGAAAAGTAATAATTATAAGGCATACCCGCCTCGTCATTGTATCGATAGCCCGTACTTCCCTTCGGGTCCCACTTAGCGCATTCGAGCAGAATGCGCTTGGCCTCAAGGCCATACTTTTTTTGTCCCCCAAGTAATCGTGTGAATGCCAGCGTTGCGGCGCTGTTAAGTGCCCTGGTCGTATATGTCCGGTTTCCCCACCAAATCTTCCGCCAGGGGTCGCCGCCTCGTACCATTCCTTTCGGATACTTCTGCGGTTCCTTCGTCGAAGGCGGTCTGGCCATAATCCTTTCACAGTCACCAACAAGCTTATCATATTCCTCCTTCATCTTGCCCTTTGCCAGTTCCCGCAAACGCCCGACGTTCTCCGGACGCATAAAAAGGCGAGGATGGCTCTTTGGTATCCGCCCAATCAAATCCTTGCGAGCCGGCAGCGGCATCTTTGCTGCGCCATCTGTGATAGTGAACTTGCGCGGTTTGCTCCAGTTCGTATAACGGCCATTCTTGTCTTTACCCCGATAGCGCCATGTATATATACCAGGTGGAAAAGTCTCTGACGGACAATAAACGTTGAATTCTATATTTTTCCATTGAAAACTAATATTTGCATATGGCTGTGTACCTGAGCATGAAATCTCCCACGTCAAACCCTGTTGCGGCCGCCAGCTAAAACTCGGAGGATTAACCCCAGACACGGCGGCGGGGCGGTAACCCCATTCACCCGGCGCGGCAGGGCGTTCATCTAATTTAAGTTCCTGTCCCGTTGAAGTACCCGGCATAGACAGTAACAAAACAAAAAATATACTTATCGAACATCCTTTTGTTATAGATATTCCGGAATAATACCTATTGTTTTCTCTTTTCGATTTCATACCGCAGCATCTCCTAATAAAGTAAAAGTTGTATATCAAGTATCTGTTCGAAATTTACCTGACAGCAGTCCTTAAGCCCGTCAGGTTCAACGCCTTTCTCCGGTCATTATGATTACTCCTGCGAAAGCGTGCCGATTAATTCTTTGATGTTTGTGATATTATTGCGTTCGCAATATTTTTTTATTCCTTCGACGATCTTTACGGCGCATCCCGGCTCAATAAAACTTGCCGTTCCTACTGCCACCGCCGACGCCCCCGCGATGATAAATTCGACGGCATCCGAAGCCGTCCTGATTCCACCCATACCAAGAATCGGTACCCCGCTGTCTTTAGTAACCTCATTATAGACCTTATTGATAAGGTAAACCGCTATCGGCTTTATTGCCGGGCCTGAAAGTCCGCCGGTACGATTGCCTAAAACTGGCTTGCGGCTTTCAATATCAATCACCATCGCCGTAAACGTATTGATTAGACTAAGAGCATCGGCTCCACCTTCAACCGCCGCCCCTGCAATTACACTGATGTCCGTAACCGCAGGTGACAGCTTCACCATCAAAACCTTCTCTCCAGCGGCTTCTTTCACCGCGGAAGTAATTTCTTTTACCTGCCCGGGCTCTGTTCCGAAACTTATCCCGCCTTTCTTGACGTTGGGACAACTGATATTCAATTCGAATCCCGCTATCGCCTTTTCATCGCTCAGCCGCTGCACAACAGCCACATATTCATCGATGGTCTGGCCCGCCACATTTACGAAAACAGCAGGGCTCATTTTTTCGAGAACAGGCAGTTTCTCTTCGATAAATTTATCCAATCCGATATTCGCCAGTCCAATCGCGTTTAGCATCCCCGAATCCGTCTCGACAATCCTCGGCGTCGGGTTACCTTTTCTTGGCTTTGCGGTAATACTTTTTGTAGTAAATCCCCCGAGACAGTTGATATCCATAAAATCAGCCAGCTCATCGGCATACCCGCACGTCCCCGAAGCGGTCCACACTGGATTTGCTAATCGAATCCCCGCAAAATCCAC
>CAZWME010000493.1:0-4587 GCA_964634515.1 uncultured Pirellulales bacterium
TACTTATTTCCTTATGGGCCCTATTGGTTTCACGCATTGTAAAGTTAATAAGTTAAGGGCGTCCCAAATTACGCTGTATGGGAAGATCTTAACTTTTACACTTTATTCAATACATTTTAATATATCAAATATCATTGTTTTTATTATGGGTGTTACAATTTTCGGACCTGATTCTTTTAGTTATAGCTATTGAAAAATAACCACTCGTAATAGCAATACATATTTGAACTGGTCCTGTAAAAAAGAAAAGGGTTTTGATTGAATCCCAAACATAATTATAGCTCACACTACCACCATAGAGAAATACTAGTGTTTGGAAACCATTAATTACATATTTAATAATAATACTGATAGAGCAATATATAAATAAGTATTTACTATTTCCTTTCAAAGCAAATGAAATAACTATTCCAATAATACTTGGGAAAATCACCAAGGAAAGCAGCTTATAAAATGATGGTATGAATTGGTTAGTTAATAAACATCCAAACCAAAATAGAAGGCCAATTAATATGCTAAGATAGATATTTCTTCTCTTTTTCATATGGCAAATTCCTTGCTTTATTCACATTCACAATCATCAAGGCATATCTCATAGTTCTTCTCAACATGCTTTTTACATTGTTTATTTTCTTTTTTTGCCTTCTCAATACAGTCCTTGGTAACAATAACGTTATCAAAGCATTGCTGATAATCTAAAGACCATGAAAGATTGCAATTATAAAGACCTGCAAATTTTAAAAAGCCACATTTTAAGGAGCACAATGTAAAAAGTCCAAATGGATCGGTATAATTAATTGAATTATTCAAAACATACCCATATGAATTTATGTCACCTCCAGGCAAGTATTTACAATTCATCAAGGTATAAATTTTTAAGAGAATATTATCCTCTAACCCAATCGGATCCGGTCTTAGATACCTCCCCGTCCTTGGATCATAATACCTGTGGTAGTTATAATGGAGCCCTGTTTCTTGATCATAATATTGGCCGGGAAACCTGAAATTACTCACCACAGTGGAATTGGAGTTTATATCCGCTTGTCCGAACGGATCATACACCGCCTCCCATACCACCGTGTTGGTTGAGTCTGTCAGTATCTGGGGTGTTCCTAGCCGGTCATTACCATAATAGTACAACTCGCCGGTTCCAACGTCAACCAGGGCTAAGCGGCTGGTTCCTCTATAGAGGTATTCTTTGGAAAAATTAAAAGGGTCAAGTCTGCCGTTGACTCTTGATGATTTTATCAGCTACCTCTTCTACTCGTTTTTTAAATCCTTTCTTGATATTCAAATCATTTTTTACTCTTTCGACAATACTACTAACAGTACTATATTTTCCTATACCAAATTGTTCCCCCACTTGATCCAGGGTGGCATTTCTCAAATGCCTTGTCAGATAAACCGCGACATTTCTTGGTTCATTAAAATAACCCCTCCTGGCCAAATACAACTCTGCCTCTTGTATATTATAGGCATCACATACTTCACTTTTTATTTTATCAGCATCAGGGGCAAGACTCCTCGTTGCAGGGATCTCAATAAAATCTCTTGGATTGAAATATTTCTCTTTTATCTTTTCAATAAAACTCTTATCCCCAAGAACAGAAGGTTGATTTCTCCTGCCAAATATCCTGTTGATATCTTCAGCTGTCTCTTTAAGAACAAACTGCCTGTATAACCTCATACTTTCAGGCTTTGATTTTGAAAATAGCTTTAAGATATAATCTTTATATACCCATTTCCATTTCTTAGCATCCGAAAGATATATTTTATGTGTGCTCCATTGATATTTTTGAAGATTATCCACCAATCCTGTATCCAGTGGATTCCTATGAATATACCTGACAAGTTCAAGCGCATAGCTGTCAGATTCAACTACTATTGATTTATATCGTCCCCTGAAAAGCTGACCATCACAACCGTGCCTTCTATTATAGCTCTGTGTATAAATCCCATTCAAATGTCTCATGGATCTGGAAAGATTCGCATGCGGGGTTTGAACCAGAAGGTGATAATGATTGGTCATAAGGCAATAGGCAGCTATATTGACATTAAAAACTTCATTAAGCTCCTTGAGTAAATCAATGAATGACCAATAGTCTTCTTTTGATATAAAAATGTTTTCACCACGTCTGCCACGATTCATTACGTGATACCAGGCATCCGGGTATTGGATTCTTAATGGTCTGGACATGGACAAAAGGTATCATAAAAACAAGCCAAGAGTCAACGGCAGACTTGACCCCTTTAGACCCCTTTATTATGTCTCCTTCAGCTTTATGAGGCGCTCCCTTCGTCCCCTTCTGGCAACTACACCAATCCCTCTCCTGCCCGTCCGCCCCAGAGGGGCTCCCCCTCATACCTCCCCTAAAAATGAGAAAGGCAGTCAAGATATAATTCTTAACTGCCTTAATAGTCATTCCCCAAAAAGATTCTCTTAAACTCCTCTATTTCATTTCGCTGACTATCTGTTTGTATTCTTTGAGATATTTATTATTAGGATTTTCTTTTATTGCTTTATTGATATCAACTTCCCCATTTGCCATCCGAAAGGAATTAATCATTTCCATAAATTTGCCCAGATTGCCAGACTCATCTAATTTCTTTATAAAAACATCGAGCTTCGTTCTGGCACTCAGTGGCTGTATCTGACATATAACATGTAACGCATTATTCCATTTGTCCTCAACCTTAACATACTTCAAAGCAAGAAACGCTTCTTTTTCAAGTTTTTGGTTTGTCCACAATGAGAGTAATTGTTTTACTTGGGGTTCACCTTCCATTGTGCTATCAACAAAACATTCCCATTGTCTTTTCTCCTTTTTAGATGGTATCCATCCATTTGCTTTAAACTCTGAATCATAAAATTGGAGCACTTTATCAGCTGGATACTCAGCTTTAATATAATAATTCAAAGACTTAGTACCTTTAGGGCGATCATAAAATCTTCTAACCTTGTAGCTCCCTTCCATAATAGGAATTTCTATATTTGGATAAGGGTCTGTTTGAGAATATACTGTATTCCCAAAAGAAAAGAGACTGGCTATTAAATATAAAGAAGTAACAATGTTTATTGATTTCATTCGCATTTTGTACAATCCTTATCTGGTCCAGGTTTATTGCAAAAACAATCATCACCGCTTTCTAACCCGCCACCATAACCTGTATGAACCATAATACCCCATGTCCAGGGTAAATTTCTTGGATTTCCACTCCAAATAACTGGCTTATCGCAAGGAATGCATAACCAATAACAAATGCATGTTATATTAAATACGCGATCCCATCCTTTTTTTTGCCATGTTCCATCACAGCTAATTAATCCAAATGGATCAGTAAAGTTCACAGGGTTGTTTATAGTGTAATGATAAAGATTTAATTCTTGTGGTGAGGCTAATAAGATTGGAAATAGATAAGGTATCCCTGTTCCTTCTGCTTGATAAAAATGACTTGGATCCGGCGTCATATACCTCCCAGTTCCCGGATCATAATACCTGTGGTAGTTGTAATGGAGTCCAGTTTCGCTGTCATAATATTGGCCGGGAAACCTGAAGTTACTCACCACACTGGAGTTAGGATTTATGTCCGCATCTCCGAAGGGCTCATAGACCGCCTCCCATACGACCATGTTGGTGGAATCGGTAAGTATTTGTGGAGTACCGAGTCTATCATTGCCGTAATAATATAACTCACCGGTTTGCGCGTCAACAAGCGCTAAACGGCTGCTGCTTCGATATAGATACTCCTTGTCAAAATAACCGTTTTCATCACTCTCCGCTATTATATTCCCATCAAAGTCATAGTGGAAGATTGTGGTTATCCCATCCACTTCCTTTTTAATCCTCTGACCAAGGCCATTGTAGGTATATTCCCCTAACACGACACTATCTTCTTCAACCATAGCAAGGCGGTTGTTCTGGTTGTAGGTAAGCACCATATCACCAATGCCTGTGATATTGCCGTTCAGGTCGTAGGTGTAGGTGACAGTGTCTGTGTCAGTTACTACTTCATTTAGTTTATTAGTCCCAGGATAGTAATTATAGTCATCCGTTGCGCAGCCCTCTGTTTTAGTCAGCCTGTTTCCCACATCATCATAGGTGTAATCAATATCTTTCCAGGGCATCCCGGCATGGATGAGTCTGTTAAGGCTGTCATACTCATATACCCGGTTATAGTATGGGGTGGAAGGAGCGCTTATGGAAGTAAGATTACCGTTATTATCGTAAGTGTAGGTCCTTTCATGCTCTGCCCCGGGATTGGAGGTTATAACCCTGCCGGATTCATCGGGCTATATGCTCTATTAAGTTATCAAAGAACTTAAAGTACGGAAGGGAACCAGTATTTCATCAATATCTTCCATCCAATAGCCTTGCTATTCCTTGCTATAAAGAGTTTCTTATTTTCTTATGAACATCCCTATTGGTTTCATTATGTGGTGTAAATCTCCCGGAGAGTCAATGCGTGATTGTCTGGGCATGAACAATATAATAAAAAAGGGAACACCAATCGTCAAGTTAATAAGTTAAGGATGGAGTTCCCCCGCTTTTGTAGACACAAGAGAAGATAAATTGGACTCGAATTGGG
>CAZWME010000494.1:0-4585 GCA_964634515.1 uncultured Pirellulales bacterium
CATTGATGAATTCAAGAACTTCATAGTTAACATTGCAGAGTCCGACTGATAAAACAGTGCGAAGAACATAGATACAAACAGAAAGATGATGCATAGTTTGCCCAGTGACACAATCGTCTCCCAGTGTTTTGTCAGCCACCTAATCCCTGTCACTTTATTATCGAGTGTTTCTCGCCGACCGGTTTTGCCGGCCGGGGGGATGTGAACAAGCTTGTATCTACCCAGTACATAAGACAATGTTGCAACAAGCATAAAGGACCCGGGAATACCGAATCCAACTTTAGGGCCATACTTATCTAAAAGGATTGGACAGAAATACATCGAGAAACAGGCGCCAAGATTTACCGAGAAGTAGAACCAGCCATAGACCTTAGTTAGCAAGCGCTTGTTAGATGACCCGAACTGGTCACCTACATTGGCCGACAAGCAGGGCTTTATTATTCCGGAGGCCATACCAATTAGTATTAATCCCCCCGTCAAACCCAGACGTGTGTGATCATATACCAGAACCGCGAATCCGACACAGTATAGAATTGAAAACCAGATTATAGTCTTGAACTTACCGAGCCAGACATCTGAAATTAAAGCACCGATCAATGGCATAAAATAGACACCGGAGGTAAACCAGTGGAACCATGCTTTGGCGGATTCGTCCCCCATGACATCTAATGTTCCGTTGGTGCCCATGAGATTTCTGGTCATGAACACGATGAGTATAGAACTCATGCCGTAAAAAGCAAAACGTTCCGAAGATTCAGTGGTGAGGATATAGGGAATGCCGGCGGGCATTTTTTTAGATGGCACAGGTGCGCTCAGATATTTGCTTTCGGCCATAATGACTTCTCCGATTCTCTAATTAAATAAACAATTTCTTTCCAGGCTCTGATATAAAGCCTTTGTGGCCCTGTTAATATAATTGGGCTATATATTACATATGTCATTAGCCCAGTTCAAAGAAGAAATACTCTGATGTGAAAAAATAGCTGTCTTGCCTGTCCGCAATTCCAAAACCCCCTTGATTTCAGTAGTCGCAGGTGTTAATATCCTTCAGACGAAAATGTTATTGGTGACAAATGGCAACATGACAATTAATTGGGGTATGAGGCTATGAAAACTTTATCGATGTTGGTCATTATGTTGGCAATTAGCGTAGTTCTTTTTGGTTGTGCACATAACGCAAAGGAGGCGGAATTGGACAAGTTCATTACAGCGCATGTGGAAAAAATTAAACCGATGGCTAAGGAGGTGAGTCTTGCTTCGTGGGCCGCTGCAATTAGCGGTAAGCCGGAGGATTATGACAAAGTCAGTGAATTAACACTCAAGATCCGCCAGATTTACAGTAATCCTCAGGAGTTTGCTTTTCTGAAAGATACGAAAGAATCCGGACAGGTCACCGACGCCGTTCTGGCTCGACAATTGGATGTTCTGTATAACAATTATCTTGAGAGCCAGATAGAGCCGGAGCTGTTGAAGAAAATTGTAGATTTGAGCACAAAAATTGAAAAGAACTTCAGCACTTTTCGCGGCACAATTGAAGGAGATAAAGTTACCGGCAACGAAATTAAGGAAATTCTGAAAACACAGACGGATTCCGGCAAGAGAAAGCAGGCGTGGCTGGCCAGCAAGCAGGTCAGTCTCGAAGTAGCTGATGATATCATCCGGTTGGTAAAGCTGCGAAACGAGGCTGCTACGAAACTTGGCTTCGACAATTATCATACTCTTTCTCTGGCCACTGCCGAGCAGGATGTCGAAGAGCTGGACCGGATTTTCGAGCAGCTCTACGAATTGACCAACGAGCCGTATGCTAAATTAAAAGCAGAGCTGGACCGCATTCTGGCGGATAAATACGATATTGCCGTTGCCGAGCTTATGCCATGGCATTATCACGATCCGTTCTTCCAGGAAACTCCTCTGGTATATGAGCTTGATTTGGATACATACTACGAAGGTGAAGATGTTAAGGAGCTTGCGGCCCGGTTCTACGCTGGCGTTGGTTTGCCTGTGGAATCCATCCTTGCAAACAGCGACCTGTATGAACGCGAAGGTAAAAATCCGCATGCTTTTTGTACGGATATTGACCGTGAAGGTGATGTGCGTATTCTGTGTAATATTAAGAACAACGAGTCTTGGATGGAGACTACTTTGCACGAATTAGGCCACGCAGTTTACGATAAATATCACGACCGGCAGGTTCCGTTTATGCTCAGAAGACCGGTGCATGCTTTTACCACCGAAGCTATAGCAATGTTCTTCGGCCGCTTGAGCCGCAATCCCGCATGGATGCAGCAAATGCTGGGACTTACGGACACCCAGCGGGCCCAAATCGAAAAAGTAAGCGGCAAATATGCTCAACTCAAACAGCTTATTTTTGCCCGCTGGGATATGGTGATGTACAATTTCGAAAAACAGCTTTATGCAAACCCTGAGCAGGACCTGAATTCGCTTTGGTGGCTAATGGTTGAGAAATATCAGCTTGTCAAAAGACCACAGGGTCGCAATGAGCCGGATTGGGCCGCTAAAATCCATTTTACTATCGCTCCCTGTTATTACCATAACTATATGTTAGGTGAATTGCTGGCATCTCAGTTTCATAATCATATAACCCGCGAAATCCTAAAGCTTGAATCGGATAAAAACGTCAGCTATATTAACCGGCCTGAACTCGGTGATTTTCTCCGCGAACAAGTTTTTGAAGCCGGAGCGCTTTATCATTGGAACGAAATGATTAAGCGGGCAACGGGGGAATATCTGACCCCGAAGTACTTTGTTGGGCAGTTCGTTCAATGAGTTCCAAAATGGATTGATATATGCCTGTGATAGTCTGAATAGATAGTGACAAATTTTCTGTAAATTTGAATGGAGTCAGTTATGAATTCAGATGGAAAGTCTATACCGGAAATTACAATTAAGGCTTTTATTTTAGGCGTTGTGCTTTCGATGATATTGGCGGCGGCAAATGCCTATCTGGGATTGTTTGCCGGTATGACGGTCTCGGCGTCGATACCTGCCGCGGTCGTATCGATGGGTTTGCTAAGGCTGTTTCGCAAAAGTAACATCCTGGAGAATAACATCGTACAGACCGCCGCATCGGCGGGAGAGTCACTTGCGGCCGGAGTAATCTTCACGCTTCCAGCACTGGTAATTATGGGCTATTGGGACGGCTTTGGCGGGAAAAATTTCTGGTGGATTACAATCATCGCTGCATTTGGGGGCTTGTTAGGTGTACTGTTTACGATACCGCTTCGGCGTTCCCTTATAGTTGAGGGTGAGCTGCAGTTTCCGGAAGGTATTGCAACTGCCGAAGTCCTTGAGACGGGCCAGGAGGGCGGCAAAGGAGTTTTGACTATTGCAATAGCGGCCTTGGTTGGTGGATTGTTTAAAGTGTGTGCAAAAGGCATCGGCCTGTGGCCTGAGGTCCTCGAAGGTGCCAGAGGCATCAAGGGAGTGCTGCTTTACGGTGGCTCGAACCTTAGCCCGGCGTTGCTTTCGGTTGGATATATTGTAGGTTTGAATATTGCAGTCTTGATCTTCCTCGGTGGAGCTGCCAATTGGTTTGCGGCCATACCAATCATGGCAGGCCAACACGAATGGCCGGTTTACCAGCTTGAGAGTGAGGTTGAAAATCTCGACAGTTGGAACGCCTTTGTCCTGGAATATAAAACCATCGAACAGGAAGCATCTATTGAAGAAACGGAAGAAGTGAAAACACACAATGCTGATGTCGATGCTAAGCTGGGAACACCTGTTGACGCGAAGGACTATGCATGGCAAATCTGGTCGAAGCGGACGCGATACATTGGCGTCGGTGCGATGCTCATTGGGGGTCTCTGGACTATTTTCAAGATGAGAGGCTCGCTTCTAAGCGGTATGAAGAGCGGATTGAAGGCATATCAGGCCATGGGACAGGGCGTGGCTGAAATCGAAAGAACCGAAAAAGACTTGCCCATGAAATGGATACTTATGCTGATTGTTGGTTCAATTGTTCCGCTGTTCCTTGTGTACCAGACATTCGTTGCAGACGTGTCGGTCTCACTGCCAATGGCGGTTGTCATGCTTATCGCAGGATTTTTATTCTCTGCAGTAGCCGGTTATATGGCGGGCCTGGTCGGTTCATCCAATAATCCAATCTCCGGTATTACCATTGCTACTATAGTCGTTGCCTCTCTTTTGCTGCTCGTGCTTATGGGCAAAGGTGCTGAAAATGGTCCTGCAGCGGCGATCATAGTTGGTTCGGTTGTTTGCTGTGCGGCCGCGATTGCAGGCGACAATATGCAGGACCTCAAGGCCGGCAGGATTGTAGGGGCAACGCCCTGGAAACAGCAGGTTATGCAGATAGTAGGCACATTGTCAGGGGCAATCATAATAGCACCGGTTCTCATGCTCCTGCACGAGGCATATGGCTTCAAGGGACAGCCGGGTGCCGGTCCGGACGCTCTCTCGGCCGTTCAGGCGAACCTGATGGCCTCGGTGTCAACGGGCGTTTTTAAAGGCAACATGCCCTGGAGTTTCGCATTTATCGGGATGGGTTTCGCTGCTGCGATTATTATTCTTGATCTTTTTCTCGAAGCTAACAAAAGCTCGTTCC
>CAZWME010000495.1:0-4585 GCA_964634515.1 uncultured Pirellulales bacterium
TTTCCGAAATGATTCAGCATTTTACAAAGCGTTTGAGTATAAATTCTACAAGGTGTCTTTTCTGGCTGCTTAAGTGTTGGAATATCTACTTGATCTTGTCGGGGATGAGAACTATTTACAGCTAATCTAAGTGTATCGTCAATAATCCTTGATTCATACTTGTCAATATTATAATACTCACGTATTAATGGCTCTAATTCCATGCGGAGTCTATTTGATTTGTCTTTTCTTTGTTGTTCTTCACCAAACCAGTTTGCTTTTTCTAAGTATTCTTCAAATTCTTCGACTCTCTTTGCTACCACAGCAACTATCTCATTAGCTCTCTTGGGAAAATGCGCATCTTCGGGTAAGAAAAAAGGGATTGACAAAAACTCTTTTGGATATATCTGGGGGCGATAAATCCCTAAATTAGAATTTGTATGAAATAAGTAATAGTAAATTAAATCTGAACTTAAAACTACAGTAAGAAAACGTAAAAGACGTGTGTCTTGTTTGGGTCCTGTTATTGAAGTGAAAACATCTCGAAATATAACGAGCTTTTTGCAGAAAAGTACTCGTCGGCTTCCTTTCGCAAGAAGAACTTTTGGTCCAACAAATAACTTCTTATTTCGTGGACGATGTACAGTATCTAAAGGGATACCAGCTTTTTTTGTTGTTTTAAAATCTTTTTGGCAAGCTATAAAGTTAAAAGGAATTCTAGAATCAAGATATGGAGTAGAAGATTTCCACCACACATCATTGTCGTCGCTACCATTTACCTGTATACCTTGTCCTTTAATCCAGCGTTTTTTTTGCTTGGGCTCTCCTGCAAATTGATTTAATTTTTTTAATGCGCTTAATCTTGACAATAATCTTTGATCTCGCCAAGATCCCCAATAATGTAATTTCCATATCACATGTGCATTCTTGTTTTTAGCCGCGTGGAGTATATCTTTTACACGTAGCATAGTTGTATCTTCTTCACGAACATACACAGAGCCACCTTTTTGACTTATCACATCTATTTTAGGTGATTCATATAAGATACTATCATCCGGTTTTGATGCTAATGTGCTAAAACGAATTGCGATGCATGGATGAACTGCTCCAGAAAATAAAACAAAACGTAAATCAGAAAAATTGACTACCCTTTCAACAGTGACAGAGTTGAACCATTCTTTTTGAAATTCATTAGTACCTTCATTAAACAAAACAGCAGAAGGAAGTAAAAAACATCCTATACCAGAATCAGAAAGATGCCCGGATGCTTTCCATGCAAATCCATGTGCTATTTGCTTGTTTGGACCTAATACATGAGGTCTTTTAGACATCCATTTTAAAAATACTTTATCTTTTTGATTGTTTCGGCTTACCCATGGTGGATTACCCATTACAATATCAAAGTCTTGCTTTTTAAGAGTAAGATTAGGATTGAAAAGATTCCCCTCATGTATAGTATTCCAGCTTTCTTTTCCTGTGCTTGCTAATAGTAAAGGCAGTTTTTCACCGTGTTTATGAAGATACTCAACATCACTTGGTGTGAGCCATTCTAAAAAAGCAAGATATAAACTAAAACATGTAATATGACAGGCGGTAGCACTTATATCAATTCCGTATAGCTGATTTATTTTCGGCTTTAATTTGCGAGCCCAGTCAATCCCTTTAGTTTTATTTGTCTCCCGGTAAAAACTTTCAGCAATACGACCGAATAAAGACACAAGAAATACACCGCTGCCGCAGGCTGGATCAAGAATTGTAAGTTCATGGATCGGTTTTTTTATCTTTTTCTCGATGTCTTCCAAGGCAATATCTACGGTTAATTCAGCTAAATGCAAAGGAGTATAATATGCACCGGTTGCTCGTTTCGGATCTTCCCCTTCCTGTAGTTCTTTCAGTTTTCCCTGTTCTCCAAGAAAACTCTCATAGACGGCACTAATTGTTTCTATCGGAATCACACTGAAATCGTAAGCCCAGAAATCAAGAACCCATTGCCCTGTTCTAATATCATGCCCTTGTAAAAAATCCCCTATAATTTGAATAAAACCATCTGTATAATGGTCTTTTTCCTTAGTAACATCTTTTGGGAACAAGCTTCCATTGAATTTTTCTTTTACATATTCAAATATCTCACATAATAAATCACGTCTCTTTTGGTTATCACGAATATCCTCGAATAAATGTCTAAGAAAATAGCCCTGTTTTTTTTCTGTAGCTGGTCGAATCTTCTTTATATTTTCATCTTTAAATTTCTTACCTTGGATCATTCCCCTTTCGATGAGATAGCAAACAAATAAAAGTCTGGTAAGGAAATGATGAACAAACTTGAGATTATCCTCCTGCTCTTGATTGTTCCTTCCCGGCTGAGTTTTTGCCAATCGAAGTGCTGTTGCATTAAGATTATCCAGAAGATATTGATCAACGGCATTATTTCGTAAGAAAGCATCTGGTTTTTTCTTATAAATCATACCGGATTCGATCGCATTCCATAACTGGTCAAGTTCCAACACCTCGGCAACTTCTTCTAGAATAAATTGAATTCGTTGTTCGCTGTCTTTTTTTTCTGGTTTGGTATAGGCTGAATATACATGAACTTTATTTCGGGATTTGATAATCAGCAAAGGAACTACAGTCTGGTTCCAAAGAAATCTTTGCCATTGACGTATATCTTCATCTGATATTTTGTTTGTCTTGACCTTTTTAAGGTATGCCGCCGGGGATCTACCAACATAGAAAACAGAATCAGGCTGGAATATACGCTTATAATCTCCCCGAAGGGTACGGTAAACGATATATGCGTGATGCAAATCTTTTGATTCCTGCCAGAAACTGTCCGCGTCATGATAAATCTGGCGCGACCAGGAAGTTACGTTTACCATTTCAGAAATGGTTTGAGTTACATCCATTCGAGTCTAATCTACATCCTTATAACAGCGATTGTAAGCTATCTATATAGCTTCACATAAAAATCGATTTTCACTACCCAAATCTATTTCGCTAATTCCTGTAATATTATCTTTCAGAATTTATATTTATTATTGTATGCCATAATCCAACATCATGCATCGAAAAATTGAGAAATTTCCGATGAAATACGCTTAAAACTAAAAAAAACCATCAAAAACTTGGCCTGAGCTTGTCGAACGGATCAACCACATTCTGACATCGTTTTATACCTTTAAATTTTGGTAATTCGTATTTGTTTCCACCGTCAGGTGTCCTGTGGAGGATTTTGGAACCTGTCCTGAGCCAAGTCGAATGGGTCGAAGGATTCGTGCTTCGTGCTTTCCGTCCTCTGTCGTCCGTCCTCCCTGTTTTCTATCTATTTTGCGGCCTCCGTGTCCATCCGCGGCCCTTTAATCCATAAAATATTAAATTTCTTTCGATTATTTGTTGTCATTTGTTGAATAATAATATATTTTATCGCGCATATCGCATCTTAAATGGGTTGTGTATAGCAGGAAGCAATTGGTGGTATAGAAATGGAATTGATCAAGAAAATCAAAGAATCTGAAACAAAGGCCAATGAAATTATAGAACAGGCCAAAGTCCAGGCCGTAAAACAAGCTGAAAAGGGCCGGGAGAACCGGCTCGCAGCCACAGATGAGGCCGCCCTTCAAAGGAAACAGGCAATAGATGCTGCCGTTGCTCAGGCACACTCGCAGGCAAGCGCCGAAGTCGATCAGCTTAAGGCACAGGCACAGCAGCAGCGCCGGCAATTGCGTGATAAAACCGGCAGTAGAATGGCCACAGCGGCCGCCAAGGTAATGGATTACTTAAGAGGCTAAATATGGCCATTGCCAAAATGGCGAAAATCATAATTGCCAGTCATCGCACTCAGGCATCCGAACTTCTCGAAGAACTGCAGCGTGGAGGTATTTGCCATATCCTCAACGCCGAGGAGGCAATTCTCAGCAGGGACTTCCCCGAGCTTAGCGCCTCAGCAGAACGCCCAAAAGACATCGAAACGCTCGTAAACAGGCTCGAAAAGAACATCGCGTTTCTCAAAAATTACGCTACAGCGCAAAAAGGTCTTGCCGGCATGTTATCACCGCGTACCGTCATCAACGAACAATCGTATAATAAGGTTGTTTCAGACCGCAAAATCCTGAAGATTATCGACAAAAGTGAGCATCTCGAAGCATCAATGGAAAAAACAAAGGGTGAAATTGAAAACATCCAGAGCACCCTGCAGATGCTCAGGCCCTGGGAATCTTTCAAAACCCCCGTAGAACAAATTGGTCGGCTTCACAAAGCCGCCTGCTGGACAGGAATGATATCGAACCAGCAACTTGAGCAGATACGCGAAAAGCTTAGTGAATCCGGCGCCGCTATTGAGCAAACAGGAACCGGCATCAACAAGAGCGCCTGTCTTATCGTCGCTCTCAAGGAAAACGCAGAGGCAATCCAGAAGCTGTTGCGCTCAGCCGAATTCGAGCCTGTCAGCTTCGAGCCGATGAGAGGCACTGTCGCCAAACTGATTAACGAACACAGTGAAAAACTCCGGCAGGCACAAAAACAACTACAGACTCAAGCCGAAAACACCGCCAAACTGTCGGAAAGTCTGCTCAACCTTGGGATTCTATACGACCATTATAAGAATCTGTTG
>CAZWME010000496.1:0-2534 GCA_964634515.1 uncultured Pirellulales bacterium
TATTATGATGAGTAAATCAGTATAAGTGTATATGAGAAAAGGAGATAAAAATTTTGGAAATATTTTATTTTTGTTTTTAAGAGTGAGCGTTTTTGAACGAAAACACCCTTAAGGGTGGTAAAATTAAGCGAATTTTCGTTCAAATTTAGAATGAAGAATTGAGAATTGATTATTGGGTCTGGGTCCCAGCTAAAGACATGCGAGGATGACAATATTAGAGATTAACGGGGATTTTAGGTTGGTTTTGGGGTGTTTTTGGTAGTTTTTGAGCGTTTTTTTGTCGAAAATTGCTCGATTCTTTACAGTTATCATAGATTTAGCCAGCATAGTGTTCTTGGCAGGTTCTATTCTCAAAGCAAGCTTTGTCATAAAAGCCTGCCTTCGTCCACCGAGTAGCTTATCGCTGCCCACTTATGAATAAGCCGGGCTGAAATGGACTTGCTTAGATTTTAGGCGTACTTTTGGTTCACGGCTTGCAATGAATGGAGAAAGTATGTATAAAATATCTGCGTTGATGGGAAATTCACATTAATAATACGCCCAGTTTTGGGGAGTATTATAGTATGAAGGATGGAATTAAGAAAAACGCTGAGGCAACCATGTCATTAAACATTGGTCTATTTATGATATGAGGTGTATACATGATAATAAAATCAGCACAGATAGTTAATTTTAGATTATTATATAATGTGAACATTACTTTTGATGAGAATACAACATCCATAGTTGGTAAAAATAACACAGGGAAAACATCTTTATCTTTTATTTTCGATACATTCCTTAACGGGAATAATAAGCCACCTTTTGAATTTGAGGATTTTTCACTAAAAAGTCATACTATATTTCTTGAAGTATTTAAGAGCTACAAAGAAATAACACCAGAAAATAAAGAGAAAATATTAGAAGATATTCAACGTGAAATTCCTAAAATCCAACTACTTCTAACTCTAAAATATGGACCGGAAGATAACTGGGCGAACATTAAGCCTTTCTTTACCAGCCTTGAAGAAGGTGATGAAGTTACCATACTCTGCGAATATGCCCCTGATTCTACAGAGAAATTTTTCAAGAAACTAAGTGACCTAAACAAAAATGGCACTGATGAGGAATTGATCAAAAATATTGAATCCTATTATCAAAGCTTTTACAAAATAAACATTCGGCCATATTCTGAGAATGAGGAAACCGAGAATGTTCCACGGACAGATTTAAATAGACTAATTCAAGCAAAATTCATTAATGCTCAACGCGTATTGGATGACAGTAATGCCGAATCCAGATCCAAGCTCTCTAGGATATTTCAACAACAATACAACAATGAAAATGAAAAAGATGAAAGTAAATCAGAAGAACTCCTTAATATTATTGAAGAGACCAGTTCAAATATTGATATTAAGTTAAGCGATTTCTTTTCTTCATTTATTGACTATTTTAGCAAATTTGGTTTTCCTGGAATGGGGAATGAAAAAGTTGAACTTAAATCCCAGTTGTCTCCTGAAGTCCTATTCAAGAATAATGTTAAACTGTTTTATAACCATGATGGGGCTATTCTTCCAGAAAAATACAATGGCTTAGGCTACAGCAATCTCATTTACATAATATCACAAATAATAGGCTTTTACAGCGAAATAGGAGATTTTAATAATAATCTGAATCTTCTTTTTATCGAAGAACCTGAAGTTCACATGCATCCTCAAATGCAAAGTGTCTTTATTAAAAATATCAATGAATTCCTAAGTGAAGTTGGTTTGAATGCACAAATAATAATAACCACTCACTCGCCACATATTCTTACTGACTCCATGCTACAAAGCATAAGATATTTTACCAAAACAGGTGATGTGAATTCATGCACAGTAAAAGACTTAATGGATTTTAACAATGAACTGACTACGCCGAAGACAAAAGAATTCTTGACGCAATATCTGACTTTAGGTAAATGTGATTTGTTCTTTGCTGATAAAGCGATTTTATTTGAAGGAACAGTAGAAAGAATCCTTTTACCAATTTTCATAGAAAAACATGATAGTGGGGATAATGGTAAAAAGTTATCAGAGCAATATATTTCTGCTATCGAGGTGGGAGGAGCATATGCAGAAAAATTCAAAGAACTGTTAAAGTTTCTGGAACTAAAAACTCTAATAATCACGGATATTGACTCGGTAAAAAAACAAATACAAAACAACAAAACAACTTATGAAAAGGCCGAAATTACAGAAGTTGATGAATTGCTTACAAGCAATACAACTCTCAGAAAATGGATTCCAGCCAAAATAAAGATCTCGGAACTTCTTACTTTAAATAATTCAGATAAGATCGCTGATAGAATCAGAGTAGCTTATCAAACAAATGTGAATCCGGACGATCAACCAATTAGATGTGGAAGAAGTTTTGAAGAAGCCTTTATCATCGATAACCCACAATACATTCTCAATAACAAAAGAAAGCTAAAAAGCATAAAGAACGGTTTAAGAGATTATCTAAATAGCGACGAAGTTAAAGGTGCATCTTACGAAATCCAGGGCTTTATTGAT
>CAZWME010000496.1:2544-4581 GCA_964634515.1 uncultured Pirellulales bacterium
TTAGAAATAAAATGAAAGAAAAAGTAATTCTTGTTGATAGAAATAATAAGAAAACTGAATTTGCTTTTGATCTATTAAATGTCAATAAAGATGACTGGAAAGTTCCAACTTATATTGAGGAGGGATTGGTATGGTTATCCCTGTAGAACAGCGCATATATGATTGTATTGAAAAAAAAGAAAGTTTTATTTTAGATGCAGGTGCAGGCAGCGGCAAAACATGGACTTTAGTTCAAACTTTAAATTACCTCATAGAAACAACAAGTAAAGAACTAAAAAACAAGAACCAACAGATAATATGTATTACTTATACAAATGTTGCGAAAGATGAAATTATTGAGAGAACTGAACATAATGACCTCGTCAAGGTTTCCACAATTCACGATTTCCTTTGGGAATGTATCAAAAATTATCAAAAAGAGCTAAAAAACATGCTATTAGAATTTATCGAAGAGAAAAACAGCAAAGAACAGGAAAAGCTTGATGGCTACACTGAACGTGCTGTAAAGTCTCGAGAGAGATCAGAACAAAAGATTTCTAAATATCAAGAAGCTATTGCCGCTTTGAGTTCAGAAGATATTAAAATTAGTTACGAAAACTTCCCAAGATATAAAGAAGGAAAGTTCAGCCACGATGAACTTATCATAATTGCAGAGAATATATTTTCATCATATCCTAAAATTAGAAAAATCATCACGGATTTATATCCGATAATTTTAGTCGATGAGTATCAAGACACACAAAAAGAAACCATCCAAATATTATTAGATTATCTTTTAGAATTTGAAAACTTTATCGTAGGTTTCTTTGGTGATAAGGTTCAGCAAATTTATGATAAAGGAATTGGCGAAATACCAAGTGAATATGGTTTAGTGCTTATCCAAAAAACTGAAAACTACCGCTCTTCTAAAGAAGTGATTGATTTACTCAACAAACTTAGGAGTGATATCGAACAGTATCAACCCCCACAAAACAGACGAACAGGCAAAATCGCTTTTTATTATTCCCCTAATCAAAATGGAATCAATGCAAATGATTTTATTCAAAGCAACTTAAAGGACAAATGGCCGATAGAGTCAATTGAAAATGTAAAAGTGCTTTATCTTACTCATCGTTTTATCGCTAAAGAAAAACAGTACGAAGAATTATTACAACATTATATTAATGCAAACAAGAGGGATTGTTTAATAAAAAATAAAGATAATAGAGGATGGTGCCCATTCGCAGATTTTCTAATCGACTTGGAAGGCATTGTTGATTTATACATCAACAAAAAAATCCAGCAGCTTTTAAAAAATGTTTTCATTAAGATCGATTCATGTGACTCGAAAAAACAACTGAAAGATTTGATGGATGAAATTGTACAAATTAGAGAAACAGCAAAGATAGGAGAGATAATAAGTTTTGCATTAACTAATCAACTGCTTCCTGAATCAGATAGAATGAAATATTACGATTTTGAAGATAAAGAGAAAAAAGAATTTTATGACCAATTGATGGAGATAGAATACTCGCAGTTTATGAGATTATATCAGGTTCAACAGGAGAATACCCCCTTTAGCACTAAGCATAACACCAAGGGAGATGAATTTGATAACGTTCTGGTAATTATCGATGATAGAGCCTGGAGGCAAAACTATAATTTCAATGATTACTTTTCAAATAATATGGAAAATGAAAAGAGGTACCAAAGAACAAATAATCTGTTTTATGTGGTTTGCTCCAGAGCTAAGGAAAATTTAGCCGTGGTATGTACTTCTGATTTATCAGGCCAAGCAGAAATACAGATTAAAGAATGGTTTGGAGAGGCTAATTTTATAAAACAAATTGATTAACAAATATGAGCTGTTGTTCCCCACACCTTCAGGTGTAGAGGATAATTGAAAGCTTGAGAGGAATCAAGCTTTTTAAATGATTAATGATTAATGATGAATGATTATTGTAATGAAGATTGCCGCAGTCGCTTCGCTCCTTCGCAATGACATTGGTAGCGTGTTTTCTTTTGTGTACATTCTGAGAATTAGATAACGAAGATTGC
>CAZWME010000497.1:0-4577 GCA_964634515.1 uncultured Pirellulales bacterium
CTTGACTTTGGCTTTGTTTTGCATAAAAAGGTGTATCGGGAATACAGTATAATAGAAAGAGTGCCTAAATTGACTAAAGTGCCTAAAGTGAGCTAAAGTTGTATTTTCGATTCTCATTGTTGGTCATTACCCAAGCATTTCATTTCGGGTACTGAGTAGTTAAATGTTAAATTGGGCAGTCTTGCCCTGCGGACTAGGCCTACTGGCTTGTTACTTCCCCCTGCTGGGGGTCCCTTCGTTAGCTATTTGACTAACACGAGTGTATTTTAACATATATACAAACAGAACACAACATAAAAGACAAAATATTTTCATCTGTAACTAACTTATAAATATACACTTATCGAATACTCCCGAAAAAAGTGTAAAAAATTCAGATTTTCTTCCTGATATTTTCGCGATTTTTGGCAATTGCTTATAGAGGTTTTGTTTTTTGGATTATTCATGACAGGTTTTTGAGGCCGGACGAGAAATTGGTTTTACGGTATTGAAAGATGAGAACAGCGTTAGGTTTTGACACAATTTTACAAAAATATAGTAAAAATGAAGAAAATAATGAAAAAATCGCGATTATTTTCATCAACAAGTCAATTACAACATTCGCTACAATGAAAGGAGGTGAGGAATATGGAAGTTTTGGATGATTGGTGAAATTGTGAAAACAGGCGTGAGATTTTAATTTTATTAATGTACGTTTAGCTTACAACAAAAAGTAGAAAGGGATTTTATCATGAAAGCAAAGATATTAATTTCGGTAAGTGTGTTAT
Source organism: uncultured Pirellulales bacterium (assembly GCA_964634515.1). GTDB lineage: Bacteria > Planctomycetota > Phycisphaerae > Sedimentisphaerales > Anaerobacaceae > NIOZ-UU13. The sequence goes on from CAZWME010000497.1 coordinate 768, forward strand.
TGCTTATTGCCAGCTTATTTGCAGGAACAAAGCTCCAAGCGTGTTACAAATTTGGTTGGGACAGTTGTGAATTTGACCCTCCACTACGTTGTATCCCTGATGTGCGGGCTTTTGAAATGTATGGGAGTTCTTTGAGTAATTGTGATTGTGTTTCTGGTTCACTTTATGTATCTTGTGATGAAGTGGAAAGCGAATACCTTTGGTGTATGGGTTGGTATGACTGTAACGATGCGTGTACATCATGTGAATTCAACGAGGGCTCTTCTTTTCATAATATACTCTGTCTTATTGATTGACCATAAGGTGAAATGTTCAGCGACATGAATCCAAGAGTTACAATATTTACTGTTCGGAGGTAGCAATAGAAAAAGCTTGAGTTTGCCGGCTGGGAGCTATCGTATTGACATGGCATTCATGGCAGCAATATGTATAGAGGTGAACACTGTTAATATAACGATGTCCAAACAGTATATCAGAAGAAAATGTTTCCAAGAGGACTGAGTTTACCGATGGCCTGTAAAGTTGCTGCCATGTTGCCATTGTCGATTTTTTATCAAAGCAATGTATATTCTTTTACATAATGGGGAGGTATTTTTCTGTTCCTGAGCCTTGTGCGAAAAAAGCCAAAAAAATATTGATGTTAAGAGTATTAAGGAGATGATCGAAATGAAACCAATAGCAAGAGCGTGTTTAGTATTAAGCATTATATCTTTATTGCTTGCCCTTAAATATGCAAGCATTGGCCAGGCATCATCCAGCGACAGAGATACAGCCAGGTATCTTCTGGATAGAATTTTGAATACTCGCAAAAAGGTCAATAATTTCAAGTGCACGGTAGTATATCATAATTATAAACCTAAAGAAGCACAACAAAAGCAAATAGAGCAATTAATAAGACAGGGAGCACCCAAAAAAATAGTGGATCGAATGGTGAGTACAATCAATGAGCACAAAGAGTACAGGTTCCAAAAACACAAATTAGCCTTCGATAACGATTATCGGGCCAGAGTTCAAGTGGTTGGTGGGATATCCGACGCCCAAGGTAAATTAATGAAAGTAACCATAAAGCAGATATTTACATGGGATGGGGAGAGCGCTATTCAATATTACCAGCATCCTGAAGGCGAGTCTTCCACTGCTATTTTAAGCGAAAAGCAACCTTTTGAAACAACTAAAAGAATTCGCCAACCATGGCAGCAATTCGGAGGAGATTTTTGTATTCTCTTTGCCAGAGCTATTTCTGACGGCACACAAATCAATGCTGTAAAAGAAAAAGACGGGAAATATCGTGTCGAACTCGTTTATGAAAAAGACAGGAAACAAATAGCTATTGTTGATCCTTCTCAAGGATATTCTCTGCCCCTACAAGAATATTACAATAGTGGACAACTAAGGGAACGCTATACAGCAAAATTCATGGAAGTAAGCCCAAATGTTTGGTTTCCTGTCGAGGGAGAAGATATTAGGTTTTCCAAGGATGATCCGACTCTATTGCGGATGAAAAGTACTGTACAAGTTTCGGATGTGACCATCAACAACCCTAACTTTTATGATGGATTGTTCCACATTGATTTTCCCAAAGGTGCGAGGGTGATAGATCATACGACTGGTGTCCAGTACATTGTTGGGGAGTCAATGAGCCAGAAACTTTATGGTGTTTCCGGCGCACAAAGCATTGATGAAATCGCAAAGGACACTCTTGAAGCAATTGCCAAAGAAACTGAGCAGAAGCATAAAGATATCGAGATATTTATTCCCAAAGTCAACATTGCTCTTAAAAAACGTACACTATTTATTTTAGACCTTTCGGATCGCAAACTAATTCGTGCTCCAGGCAAACCAGATTCGGAGAAAACCCATAAATATCTCACAAAGATTGGCGAAGGTGATATTGCATGGGACGGAACTGTGGCAGCAATTCGGGGCGCAAGCATCTTAACAATTAGACAAGAATCAAACCGGCCGCTAACGTTTACAAAAGGCAAATGGAGCGGGGCCTATAAGCTACCTGAGAAAGTTGAGTTACCATACACAATGCTCATAGTCACTAAAGAAGAAACAAATTATTTAATGACAGTTCGTAAAATTGAGTCCGGTGGAATAAGGGTAACTTATAGACAACTCTATAATGATGAACTAAGTCGATATAAATAAAAACCTAATGATAGCAAAGGATAATAAGAGAATTCTTCTGGCTTACAAATATCCCTTGCCGTCATTTGTTGGATGAACAAGAGCGGAGCAAGTCGAAATCGATGCTGCTTTCGGAAAGGAATTTCAGATGAATAACACAAAAAAGTGGTTTATTTGCATATTAATTGTGACATTACAGATATCCCTTGCAGGAGCTGCTCAAGTGCTTAAGGCCGTTCCCGAAAAGGTGAAGTTCGGCACATTCAATACGTTCCAAATAAAAGAGACCATAGTGACATTGAAAAACACCGGGAGGGAAACATTCTTAGTAGATAAGATTAAGGCTGACTGTACCTGTATCAGAACGAGACTTGCCACCAAAGAGATAGCTCCAGGTAAGACAGTTGAGTTACAAGTAGCTGCTATGCAGAGAATCGGAGGAAAATTTTCGCATAATATATTAATCATCCCCAAAGACAGAGAGCGTTTTGAGCCTGTCAGAGTTCAGGCTACAGGTATTGTAGTTCAACCTGTTTCAGCTAAAATTGGCTGGGCAGGGAAAAAGCCGAAGGTATTAGACCCTAATGGTCTAATGCGGCTTGGAACAGTTCATAAATTATCCGCTAAGCCGGTTATTCATATTACTGCAAAGGATAAGCACTTTGACCTGAGAGACTCAGTGCCCGATGTGAATAGCGCTCGCTTTGAACTACATGATTACAAATTTGAAAAGTTGCCTGTGGCTAACCCGGCAAAGGCCGGCAGTGGGAAAAAGGAGCGTTTAGTCTTAACACTCAAACCAAAAGAAGTATTTAAGACTGGTATAACTAAAGAACTCATCAGAGTAAAACTAACGGATGACGTGGAATTAGTTGTGCCAATAATCTTCCGAATTGTCGGCGACGTAAGTCCCTCAGAACAAATGATTAATTTGGGTACTCTCTCCAATAGCGTTTCCAAAGAACTTTCGATATTCTTTATAAATGATACTAAGACCTGGGAAGACTTAAAATGGAGTGTTACAGGCTATCTTTCCAAGGCAATCGTTATAAAAGAAGACAGGAACAAACGTACTGACTCTTGTATCAGGCTAACGGTAAGTATCGACCAGTCTAAACTCGAGGATATCCCCAAAGGTTATCTTTTTTGCAGGATGAACTTCTATCAAAATGAGCCTACAGATGATAATGTTGTCAGCGTCTTAATGGATGGCTTCAATTAGTTTGGCATATTTTCAGGACGTTATTTTTTTGCTATGGCAGTTGTTTTTGTAAGTCTATTCTTATACAGAAAACATAAGGCCAGCCCGTAAACCAAGACTATAACAAGAGCGTTTGAACATTGCACCGATAGACAATCTTCAAGGATTCTCATTGGTCAATCCCAAAATGTCGAAAAGTTAAGTCTATCGAGCGCCACTTTTTAAATGTACCCGGAAGATGCTGTTTTTCGACATTATAGGTGTTAAAACCTTGATGCATGCCTGGCTTTGTCAAAGAGGCCGGGGGAGTTTTTGGGTAATATGGTGCCTTATATTTTGAAGTTGGCTAAGGTGATAAAGTATGCTGCTCCTGTGGCCGGAGCGGCTGTGGGGGTTTGTACGGGGCCTATCGGAGCGGTAATGGGCGCGAAGTATGCGAAGGATTTAGCGGGACAGATTAAGCTGATGGAGGAATT
>CAZWME010000498.1:0-2349 GCA_964634515.1 uncultured Pirellulales bacterium
AGACAGGCTTGGGGGGCACCGAAGCTAAGACACTGGTTCACGGGGGAAGAACGCGGCCTTACCGTGTGCATATCCCGCCATCGTATCAGGAAGTTGATCCTACGGCATTAGTGTTTGCGCTGCACGGTTACAGTGGTACGGCTGCCAGTTTTGAGAAAAGAACAGGTTTCAACCGTATTGCAGATCGTGAAGGATTCATTGTGGTTTACCCCAATGCTATACCTTTTGGACCTAAGCAGAAGCAACTGTGGAACGGAGGCGGTATTTATGAAATCTGGTGGGCCGGACAGGTGGACGATGTCGGCTTCTTTGCGAAGCTGATTGATACTGTTTCTGCTGATTATACGATTGATCCGAATAGAATCTTTGTCTTTGGCAATTCCAGTGGTGGATTTATGGCGCATCACCTGGGTGCCCGATTACCGGATCGTTTTGCAGCCATTGCTCCATGGGGCAGCCTATTGGCCTTTAACGATTTTACGGCAGGCCCGCCTGTATCCGTGATTCACTTTCATGGGGAGCAGGATAAAAAAGTTTTATACAATGGGCTGCCAAACTGGGGTTTCTTCGGTGTTGAACGTGGGGTACGTTTATGGGCAAAACGCAACCGATGTAAATCAGCTCCCATCGTCATTAGGGATGACCCTAACACCTTGGTGCGACGATGGGCGGCACCCAAGGGGGGAGGTGATGTTGTTCTTTACAAGCTCAAGGACCATGGCCATAACATGCCTACCCCTCCGAATTGCAATCTACCTGAGATCGCCTGGACATTCTTTAAGAATCATCCGAGAAGCAACGTTAAGACATATTGGCCTGAATCGCAATCCCCAGCAGAACCGTTTGCCGTGGGACCTTACCTGGGGCAGATTCCACCCGGCTCTACGGCTCAGGTCTTTGCCCCAGGCCTCATCTGCAAGACCGGGTACGGCCAGTGGGAATCCAGTGGGACCTTCTCCGCTGACGGGAAGGCCTTTTGTTATAAACAACGCCGGAAGGTTTATATCACAGAAAATACGGACCAGGGCTGGACAGCTCCTAAGCATATAAAAAGTATTCCAGTCAATAATTGGTCGCCCTACCTGTCTCCTGATGCAAACAGTATTTACTTTAGTCTGGCCTACCTTAATCAGTCCAACGAGTTCAACCGCTTCAATCTGTTTCGTTGTAACAGAACCCCCGGCGGATGGGCCCAACCGCAGGAACTCGGACCGCCGCTCAGTTCTTCGGGCGCTGAATGGGGATTCTCTTTAGCAGCGGATAACAGTTTCTACTTCTCTTCTACGCGCAAGGGGGGACGTGGCGGAGACGATATATGGCACGCTCCTTTTGTTGATAATACATGGTCACGGGCTATCCATCTTTCTGCCTTAAACACCAGCTACAACGACGCCGGTCCGGGCATTGCCCCGGATGAGTCCTTTATGGTATTCAACTCCATTAAACCGGGAGGGCTGGGCGGTGCGGATCTGTACCTGACCCTGCGACAACCGGATGGAACCTGGACCACACCGAGAAATCTTGGCCCCAAAGTCAATTCCACGTATCATGACTTCGGATGTTATATCTCACCTGACAAGAAGTACCTGTTTTTCTCCCGCCGTACAGGCGGGAATCCGAACCGTGATGCCGCTGACATTTACTGGGTTGAACTCAAGGAATATGTACCCGAATCCCAATAGTTTCAGTCAGGTGGTGGATTAGCGGGTGTTTGTGTTAGTGGAGGGCTCCGCAACCTACCTGATGCACGGCAATCCCAATAAATATATTAAATTTTGGTATGAATTTGGTATAATGACATATCGAACGGTTTTGAAATATTAGTGACTTGTTTTGTAAAGTTCGGAAAGGAAAAAGAGAGATTGATGAGACAATACCATGAAAAATATATGATGGTGGCGTTTGTGCTGCTGACAATGGGAGCTTTCATGGTCGGCCGGAGCTTTGCTGAAACAGGTGATTATCTGTCTCCGATTTCTGTCGTTGCCGGAGTCGATGGTAAAGTGCTTTATATTGCCGAATTCACTGCCGGTCAAGTTGCGGTTTTCGATATAGCTTCCGGTAAGGTAACCAGGGTGATATCCGTTGGTGAAAATCCTGTGGGTCTTGATATTTCCACCGGTGGGAGCAAGCTTTACGTTACTTCTGCGGTGCCTTCGGGTAAGGTGCGAGTAGTTGATGTTCGTGACGGGAGTGTGACTGACAGTATCGCCACAGGCCATACGCCGGTTGCGGTTGTTGAAAGCCCTGACGGTAAAACGCTTTATGTCTGCAATCGGTACAATAACAGCATCGGCGTTATTGACCTTAGTTCAAAAAAGCAAGTTGCCGCCATTACCGTAGTGCGTG
>CAZWME010000498.1:2359-4576 GCA_964634515.1 uncultured Pirellulales bacterium
AGCAGCTCTTACATCGGACGGTAAATTTCTATTTGTTGCCAATCATCTTCCTGCAGGGCCCGCCAATGGCGATTATTGTGCTTCGGTTATATCGGTCATCGATACGGTTGAAAAGAAAGCAATTAAGAATATCGAACTTCCGAATGGTAGCACGAATGTTCGCGGGATAACAATTTCGCCGGACGGAAGTAACGCTTACGTTACGCACCTACTTGCCCGTTATCAGTTTCCGGTTACATACCTCGAAAAGGGCTGGATAAATACGAACGCGATGACCATCATCGATGTGCCTGGGCGAAGGTTTGTCAATACCGTGCTGGTTGATGACGTTGACCTCGGCGGGGCCAATCCCTATGGCGTTGCCTGTACGGCCGACGGCAAGAATATTCTGATAGCTCATGGCGGCACATACGAGCTAAGTGTTATAGACCGCAAGGGACTACATAGACGGTTGTTGCCGGCAGAGACGGCCAGGAAGTTTATCTCTGAAATCCATTCAGGAGGGGGCCTTAAATTTTCAGATCCATCGTATTCTGCAGAAGATATACCGAATGATCTTACATTTCCGGCCGGCATTCGTCTCAGAATAAAACTTGACGGTATCGGGCCCCGCGGTTTAGCTGTTATCGGGACGAAGGTGTATATAGCAGAGTATTTCACAGATAGTATTGGCGTGGTGGATATTGAAGCGTCTGCTCAGCCTGCGGTTCAGTCGATACCTCTTGGGAAAAGAAAATCTGCCACGTTCGTCCGCAAGGGTGAGGTACTCTTTAACGATGCTTCGCTTTCCTATCAGAAGTGGAACAGTTGCACGAGCTGCCATACCGGTGATGGACGTGCAAGTGCGTTGAACTGGGACCTGTTAAACGATGGAGTAGCCAATCCCAAGAACATTCGAAGTCTGCTTTTGTCCCATAAGACTCCGCCAGCGATGATTACAGGCGTTAGGGAAAATGCCGAGGTTGCAGTCCGGAGCGGTATTCGCTACATTCAGTTTGCGAGTACTACCGAGAGGAAGGCACAGGCAATAGATGCTTACCTGAAGTCTCTTAAGCCGATTGCCAGTCCGTATCTCGTTAACGGTAAGCTGAGCAAAGCAGCCCGGAACGGCGAAAAGCTCTTCAGTAAGGCCGGGTGCGGGCTATGTCATTCAGGGCCTCTTTATACCAATATGAGCAAATATGATATAGGCACGAGTACAGAGCAAGACGACAATAAGGAGTTTGATACACCGACGCTCATAGAAGTATGGCGAACGGCCCCATATCTGCATGACGGAAGAGCTGTGACAATTCAAGAAGTTTTAACTAAGTTCAACAAAGATGACCGGCACGGACGCACGTCGGAATTGACCGATACGGAAATCGAGGAGTTAGCTGCATTTGTGCTGTCTCTGTAAACGTAAGCTGAGTACAGCATTGTTTTCAGCGCGGAGTCACTATGTGTAAGACTCACTTTTCGCTGAAGCACAATATCCGACCATTTTTCATCGAAAGGTAGAGCCTGCCGTTTGTTGCGGCCATGCCATCCCATACGGGAGTGGATTCAAAGTTATATTCAGCTAACTTTCTGCCGTCTATTGCCGATACGACCCAGAGAACACTGCCTTTTTTGCCTTCCCATGAGGCGGAGGCTTCATGGGGATTCTCAAGCATAAGGGCCCCTTCACCCAGTTTTTCCTTAGTCCTGATGATATCGTGTGGGCCAGCAATGAACATAGTCTTGTCTGCAACGACCATGGCGGTTACCAATAACGGCACGTGTGCAATCCAGCGATACTTAAGAGTTGAAGGATTTGAGGTTGCTCCTGTTTTTCTATTATTTCCTGGTGCATTCTTTATGGTCCCTTTATCTTTCCTGCCGGGATCTCTGTCGAAAGCGAAAAGCTGATACTTTTCTCCACCCCGCCACTGGCCTGTATTTCCTTTGTGATATTGGTCCCTTCCGTAGCCGAAAACCGAATCTTCATTGTAAGATAGTATCCTGCCCGATGGCACAAGATTGCCGATTTTCCACCACGCACTCCAGTGGGAAAGGAATTCGTCATTAACAACCCAGTAGGCCCGGTGCCACCAGGTATCGTCCAATAGGCCCACGGGGCAGAACAGGTGCATGCCGCGGCCGGTCTCGCTGCCGGTTGCCAGGTCGAGCTTCGCCTGCCGCATGTAGAGGTCCGGGCCGTCGATGTCCACGGTCAGCGTGCCGGGCGTCAGGGTG
>CAZWME010000499.1:0-4572 GCA_964634515.1 uncultured Pirellulales bacterium
AGTCAGATATTCTTTTGTTGCGGCGATGGCTGCTTTACCAATTGGGACCACACGTTCTCTATTGCCTTTGCCAAGACAGCGAAGGTACCCTATATTAAAGTTAAAGTCTGACGTTTTCAGCCCCGCTATCTCGCTTGCACGTACACCGGTAGCATAGAGCAGCTCAAGCATGGCCTTATCACGAAAATAAAAAGGCTCTTCCGGGCACGGAGTATTCAAAAGTTCGATAACCTGCCGTTTGCTGCAAATACTCGGCAGCTTCTGCCATACCTTCGGGCTTTCAAGGATTGATGTCAGGTCATCTTCGACAAGACCGGTTAGCTTGCCGAACCGCAGTAACATTCTTATAGCAACCAGAGAACGCTTAATCGAGCTTTCACTTTTCTGCTCCTGGCTGAGTTTTCTCAGGTAATTTTGGATAAAGGATGGCTCTACTCTTCTTATCTCGCTGACATTATTGGACTTGCAGTATTTCAGAAAGCTCCTCAGGTCACGGCCGTAACCTAAAACCGTATTCTCCGACAGGCCCGCTTCAACAGTCAGATAACTGAGAAAGTTTCTAACATCCTTCTGCAAAGGGATGGTCTTGATATCCGTCAACGGCAGGTCTTGTTCGCAAGCCGGCATTACCGGCTCGAATCTCGAATCTCGAATCTTGAATTTCCTAACAGATTGTCTTTGCATTAAAGGGCCTATCTCTCCTTGCTGCCCGTACCTAATGGCACATGCCGCGAACTTTGTTTAACCATTTGACAAACGCGTTTTCCTGCGAATCATAGAGGGTTCGCAAACCACCCTAATATCATCGGCATTAAAATAAGACGACCTTTAGAGGCAAAACCAAAAGCATAAAGCCTAAAAATCGAAGACTTCGTTCCATATCTGAAAAACAGCAAATCAAATGCTCTTTGTCTTGAATTCGTACCGTTTTTTTGCTAAAATTAATCGATACAAGTATTTTCAGGAGGTTTTCCAAATGAAAAAGCCGGCTACTATCTTATCAATTATTCTGGCAGCAATAACCCTGACGTCCTCTAATGTCGTAGTACCAAACCAATCAGGCTTGAAACTAAGCTCAATTACTCCGGGATTTACATCGAATGCAATGCCCACAGAAGATATGTCGCTACAAGTTAAGGAAACAATATGGATGATATAACAATTACTCGACGCACATTTCTGCAACATATCGCCGGGAGCACCCTCGCACTGGCAGGTTTCCCTCACCTTGTCGTCGGAAACTCGGATTCGAAATTACCCCCGGTCCGCGCCATAACCCGCGGGCCGAAATGCCACTGGTTCAGCTACTACGATAAATTACAGTTCGATCCATCCGGCCGGTACGCCCTCGGTATGGAAGTGGACTTTGAGCATCGCAGCCCAAAACCCGACGATGTTATCAAAATCGGAATGGTTGATTTGAAAGATAACGACCAATGGATAGAGCTGGGATTAAGCCGTTCGTGGTGTTGGCAGCAGGGCTGCATGTTACAGTGGCTGCCCGGCTCGAAAAATAAAATCATCTGGAACGACCGACAGCTCGACCGGTTTGTCTGCCATATACTCAACGTCTTCACCGGCGAAAAACGAACACTTCCCTATCCGATTTACACTATAAGCCCCGATGGCCGAACCGCTGTCGCGCCGGATTTTCGCCGCGTTCAGGACATGCGCCCCGGCTACGGCTACGCAGGCCTGCCCGACCCACATAAAGATGAGCTTTCACCGAAAAACTCAGGCATTTTCCGCACGGATCTTGAAACCGGCAGGCGGGATTTGATAATCTCCCTCGCTGATATCGCCAAGTTCGGCCAAATCCCCGGCAATCCAAAAAATGCCAAACACTACTTCAATCATCTACTATTCAATACAGACGGCTCTCGATTCATATTTCTGCATCGCTGGCGGGCAGAGGGCCTGCGCAGCTTCGGCACACGAATGCTAACCGCCAAATCCGACGGCTCAGATATCCATATAGTGGACAGCTACGGCAAAACCTCGCACTTTATCTGGCGAGACCCACGCCATATCCTCGCCTGGGCATGGCACCCCTCACACAAAAACGCATTTTATCTCTACGAGGACGGCACGGACAAAGTAGAAGTCATCGGTAAAGATATTATGCCCCAAAACGGCCATTGCACATACCTGCCCGGCAACAAATGGATTCTAAACGACACCTATCCCGACAAACAGCGAAAACAAAACGTCTATCTCTACAAAGTCGCATCCGGCCAAAGAATCCCCCTCGGAAGTTTCTATCTGCCGCCGAAATACAGCGGGCAGTGGCGATGCGATACGCACCCGCGCTTCAGCCCCGACGGCCAAAGCGTCGTCATAGACTCACCCCACGAAGGCACAGGCCGCCAAATGCACCTCATCGACATCAGCAAAATCGTTTGATATTTTACAGTGTTCGGCGTCTGCGCAGCCAGGTGACAAGGCCGGTTCCGATAATACCAAGCAGCAAAGCTCCTGGTGCCGGAATTGGAGGTACGTTGCCGGTCCATGTGAATACCGCATACCTTCCTCGAGTTCGCCAATGGACATGCGAGACTCCGGCCGACTGCCACGGGCCAATGTACGTATGATACTCTGATGAGATAAAACCGCTGGCGCTAGATTGCGCGTAAGGGATAGCATAAACGCTCATATTAGCATCGGTGCTCAGGTCGTAAAGTGAGTTTGCCCCGGGTGTGGCATTCAATAGTGTGTCGATCTCGCTGCCCGCCAACGAGGCGTTTGCGTAGTCTCCATAGAAAGTCGCTGCAGTTATGGGTAGACCCCAAACATCTGTCGGATAGGCCCACCGGAAACTCACATCGTAAATGTCAGTCCCTACCACTAGATCCTGTATACCCGATACTGATCCTGCAACAGGCCCTAAGATCACTGTTGGCGCACCCAGAACTACTGATTCAGTGGTCAGGGCACATAATACAATCATGAAAATAACAACGAAGCTTCTTCTCATCACGCCTTATCTTCCCTTCTTGAAATCCACCCCTATATTTACTCTCACTTCCTCATATAAGACAAGTTCAATTGAACTTAATATGCCAAGCCGCACCTGCCTAACTTTTCTATACTACTTATTTTATACGATAATCTGGGAGAATTTCAACAATAATCCTGATAATTTGTTAGATTTTCAAATTCCTCGCTTTGATTCGATTATTTCGTAGCTCTTCATTCTATTCAAGCAATTATGGCGTCTCACTGGTTAATCGATTGCAACCTTAATCCGGAAGACTCGGCCTGTGTGTCTAAAAAATAGGGGTAGTCATACTGCCATAGACCTATCAGCTCCCACGTCGTTCAATCATAGCACGAATACCCACTAATGGCAGTGAAGCACTGGCAAGATAGTTGGGTAGCCTGCGTTTTTCTCCCAATATCCATTCACATACGCCGCCCTTCTTGAAATCGTTCACCATATCAATCACCGTCTTGTCCGCCAGTCCGGAATCCACTAAATCCAGCGTATAAACAAACCAGCCTGTCGGCGTGGCCCAGTAAGCACCATTTTGATACGTATCCCGGCCGGCAACGCACATCTCCCAGTAAACGCCGCCCGGCAGATGACGAATCTGGCCATTTTGCACTATCTGTGAGTAATTATTCTTAAAGTACCGCGCGATAGCTATAGACTGTCCCTTATCCGCAACTCCAAGAAAAACCGCAAAGGCCGAGCCCCAGATATGATGCTCTCGACACCGAATAGTAGCCGCCCTGAACAGACCGGTCCCCTCATCCCAGAAAACTTCCCGGATGCTTTTAGTTACCGCCTCAACCTCGGATTTCCAGTAGGCGGCTTCCTCTTTACGGCCAACCACATCCAGCAGTTCGGACAGCCTGCGCCCGGCCTCGACATATAAAAGAGAGCAAAACAGAACGTCCCCCTGCATACGCACCGTGTCCGTAAAACCATAGGGACAGCGGTCCCAGTCGTCGTCCTTAATGTGGACCAGTTTTGTCTTAGGGTTTCGAGGAACGCTGCGCATCGTCCTTATAAGGGCATCGATATTCTCTTCGAGGAATTTTACGTCCCCGGTTTTCTTATAGGTATGCCAGATAGCGGCAACGGTAAATTGCGAACCGTCGGCTACCGGATTGGCGCCGAGCGTTCCGAAGCCGGGCTTGTAAATAGGCTGGCCATCGAATTTCACACAGTCCACCCCTGCCCCGTCCGCCCTCATACTGCTGATAAACACCCTGCACGCATCGAGAAGTTCTTTGTCGGAATACGAATCGATAGACCCTTCCAGCGTATAAACATAGTCTCTCAGCCAGAAAGCCTCATAACCAATACCCACCTGCGGCGGAAATGCCGAAGTTCCATCCTTCATAGTCCGCCTGCTGGCGCGGATTAGACGGTGGGATTCATTCCCAAGCCACTTAACTGCCTCTGACAGGGCTGCAGAATCAGCGGCAGCATCCGCATTTCCCCCAGCCAATGACAGAGCAGCAATCGTAAAGAACAAAACAAAGTTCTTAATCATCAAAGACTACCTATCTTACCAAGAAGGCTGAAATTGCAATAACAAAGCATTTAAATAAGCCTCGTCTTGC
>CAZWME010000500.1:0-4570 GCA_964634515.1 uncultured Pirellulales bacterium
CAATGCGAAAAAATACAAAGACTTTCGCATAATGTTAGACAAAGAGGACAAGAACATTGATGCCGTCGTAGTCGCCACGCCGGACCACGTTCACGCGGTTGCGTCAATGGCGGCCATCAAGAGAGGCAAGCACGTTTATTGCGAAAAACCTTTGACGCACTCGGTATATGAAGCGCGTATGATTGCCAAGGCGGCCCGCGAGCACAAGGTTGCTACCCAAATGGGAAATCAGGGGCAGGCAGGTGAGGGAAGGCGGCTGACGAGCGAATATATCTGGGCCGGTGCGATCGGTCAGGTGCGCGAGGTTCACGTATGGACGGACAGGCCCTTGCAAGGTATTAACGGAGTCTATTGGCCTCAAGGCGTAGCTCGACCTGAAGGCAAAGACGATATACCGAACACACTGGATTGGGATCTGTGGTTGGGCCCGGCTCCCTGGCGGCCATACAAGGGGAACAGGACGTATTGTCCATTCGTTTGGCGCGGCTGGTGGGATTTCGGGACCGGAGCGCTTGGAGATATCGGCTGTCATAGCATCGATCCTATTTGGCGGGCACTGAAACTTAAATGCCCCGTCAGCGTCGAAGCGAGCTGTACATTAGTCAACAATGAAACATATCCTGTTGCATCGATGGTGACATACCATTTCGGTGCTCGCGGGGACATGGCACCGGTCAAAATGACCTGGTACGATGGTGGATTAAGACCGCCAAGACCGGATGAACTGGAAGAAGGTCAGCAATTTGGCACAAACGGCACGCTGTTTGTCGGTGATAAGGGGAAAATGTTCGGACACACGCTGTTGCCGGAATCGTTAAGGAAAGAGTTTGGCAAACCACCTAAGGTTCTGCCCCGCTCGCCCGGCCATCATCAGGAATGGATAGATGCATGCAAGGGAGGCAAGCCTGCGGGTTCTAATTTCGACCATGCGGGGCCTCTGGCCGAGGCGGTGCTTCTGGGCAACGTTGCACTGCGCCCGGAAATAAAAGAAAAGCTGACAAATAAAAGTCTGCTGTGGGACGGTCCCGGCTTTAAGTTTACAAATATGCCTGAGGCCAATAAGTACCTGCATACCGAATATCGCGATGGATGGAGTTTGTAGTTTAGGTTTTAAGGTAAATTAAATATTCACCCATAGTGCGAACAAGAAGATATTAGAGGAATATTGTTATGAAAAACAGTAAAAAACTGAACAAAGAACAAAACAGGAAAATCTCCCGGCGTGATTTTATGGGTGCCGCAGCGGCGGCAGCGGCGTTTACCTTTGTTCCCCGGCATGTTCTGGGAGGTGCCCGTTATATCTCACCGAGTGAGAAGCTGAATGTTGCCTGCATCGGAGTATCGGGTATGGGCGGCAGTGATGTTAGTCAGATGAGAACGGAAAATTTAATCGCATTTGCCGATGTTGATTGGGGACATGCAGCCGGCACTTTCAAGCGTTATCCGAACGTGAAGAGATACCGTGATTTCCGCAAGATGCTTGATAAGGAAGGCAAAAACATAGACGCGGTTACCGTATCAACGCCGGACAATATCCATGCCGTTGCGGCTATGCGGGCAATCAAGATGAGAAAACACGTCTATTGCCAGAAGCCATTGGCGCATGATGTTTTTGAAGTCCGTCAGCTTACCGAGGCCGCCCGAAAGTATAAAGTAATGACGCAGATGGGAATCCAGATTCACGCTGACAACACCGTCAAACTTGTTGTTGAGATTATAAAGTCAGGGAAGATTGGTAAGGTGCGGAAAGTTGATATATTCAGTAACAAAAACTGGGGCGGCGGTACTCGACCTGATGAGGGGCAGCCAGTACCTGAGACACTCGATTGGGACTTGTGGTTAGGGCCTGCGAAGTGGCGGCCTTATCATAAGACTTATACGCCGGGTAACTGGCGGCGCTGGTGGGATTTCGGTACGGGGACGTTGGGTGATATGGGCTGTCATATCATAGATCCGGTTTTTTGGGCGCTCGACCTGGAATATCCTATAAGCGTCGAGGCACATCCCGGCAAATTTAATAATGAAACTTATCCGGAGGCGACAGTCGTTCGATGGGAATTTCCTGAACGGGGTAATTTACCGCCGGTTACAGTAACCTGGTATGACGGCGCTAACAGGCCTTTCCTGCCGAAAGAGCTTGAGCCGGGGCGCAAACTGCCGGGGCAGGGCGGGTTGTATTACGGCGAAAAAGGCACCTTAATGGCTACACATATGGGTGGCCCAAGGTTGATACCGGAGTCGAAGATGAAGGGCTTCAAGGTAGAGCCGTTTTTGCCGAGGGGAGTTAACCATTACCAGGAATGGATCAAGGCGTGTAAAGGCGGCCCGAAGCCTTCGGCCAGTTTCGATTACTCAGGGCCTTTGAGCGAAACAATACTGTTAGGTAATGTGGCGGCCCGAGCAAAGCAGAAATTATTCTGGGATGGGCCGAACTTCAAAGTTACCAACATATCTGATGGCGAAAAATACCTGAAACGAGAATATCGTGAAGGTTGGAGTTTATAATTGCCGGGAACCTCTAACGATGAATTTTTAGAGGATTCCTATACTATTTGTTGGGGAATAACGTCTTATTAACAGGAGAAATAGAAATGAACAAAGAGACAAAACTTATTGTTGGTGTACTGGCCATTGTTTTGTGTGTTAGCTTGGCACCTCAGGCAAACGCCTTTGATGTTAACGGCTGGAAGCTGGGTATGCAGGCGTACAGTTTCAATCGCTTTACGTTTTTCGAGGCGGTGGACAAGACCAAAGCACTTGAAATGCGTTATATCGAGGCTTATCCGGGTCAAACGCTCAGCAAGGAAAAACCCGATGTCAAGACCGATCACAATATGTCTTCGGCAGACAGGAAGATAATGCTTCAAAAACTCCAGGAATCGGGTGTGAAGCTTATGAACTACGGGGTAGTATCGCTTCCGAACAATGAGGCGGAATGTCGAAAGGTCTTCGATTTTGCCCTGGATATGGGAATCGAGACGATTGTCTCAGAGCCGCCTGAGGACGCTTTTGACCTTATAGAGAGATTATGCAACGAATATAAGATTAACGTTGCCATTCACAATCACCCCAAACCTTCGCATTATTGGAATCCTGATACAGTGCTGAAGGTCTGCAAGGGACGCAGCGTGCGAATCGGTGCATGTGCTGATACGGGCCACTGGATGCGATCGGGTATCAATCCGGTTGAAGCTCTGAAAAAACTCAGAGGTAAAATTATCAGCCTGCACATCAAGGATTTGAACGAATTCGGCAATCGTAGTGCACATGATGTTATATGGGGCACAGGGGCGGGCGATTTCAAGGCCATTTTAACCGAGCTTAACCGTCAGAAATTCAAGGGTGTTTTCTCGATTGAATATGAGCACAACTGGCTGAACTCGATGCCCGAAATTTCAGGCTGTGTCGCATATTTCAGGAAGGCAGCCGCCGAGTTGAGTGATGTTGAGTACAAGAGAGTTTTCGACAAGAATCTTTCTAACGCCATCATGGAGGCCGGTTCCTGGGCTTTCGGCGCCGATGGTGTTTTGGCACCTACACCCAGTGGTCATGGTGATATCTGGAGCAAAGAGCGATATGGCAACTTTACGCTCGAACTCGACTTCAAAGTTCCTGAAAGAGGCAACAGCGGCGTTTTTATCCGAACCGGCAGTTTAAAGAACTGGATTCACACCGCCATTGAGGTCCAGATTCACGCTACCACCGACGGATCCAAGCACGGCCAGTGCGGCGCCATCTATGACTGCCTCTCGCCCTCGAAGGCGACTGGGAAGAAACCAGGCGAGTGGAACCACTACATCATCACCTGTCTGGACAATAAGATTTATATCAATCTTAACGGCGAAGATATTATAGATATGGACCTGAATCGCTGGACCGAAGCCGGCAAAAATCCGGACCCTCCGGGAACCAGGAACAAGTTCCGCTATGCCTACAAGGACATGTCGCGTGAGGGGCATCTTGGCTTCCAATATCACGGCAATCCCATCTGGCTCAGGAATCTCAAAATCAAATCGTTTGACTAATATTAATTACAATGAGGTACGTACAAATGAAAATCATGAAAAAAAAATCATTGGTCTGTAACGGCATGGTCCTTGCCATCACGGTATTGACTATTATTTTGTTTCCGACATTTATAATAGGCCCGATGGAGAGAGCGCTTGCAGGCGATTCAGATTCATCCGGGGAATGGATCTCGCTGTTCAACGGCAAGGACCTGAACGGCTGGGACGGCGATATGCGGCTCTGGTCGGCTAAGGATGGTGTTATTCGAGGAGAAACGACCCCTGAAAACCCGACTCGCGGCAATACATTCCTAATCTGGCGTGGCGGAAAGCTGCGGGATTTTGAGCTGCGTTTGAAATTCCGTATCCGTAACGGCAACTCCGGCGTGCAGTACCGCAGTAAGGAAGTCCGCAAGTGGGTCGTCAGCGGCTATCAGGCGGAGGTTGAAAATGCACCGGGCAAGGTCGGTTTTCTCTACCACGAGAGTGGCCGGGGATGGCTGGTCAACGTCGGTGATATGATGGTTATTGACAAAGACGGCAGCAAGAATGTCATTGGGAAT
>CAZWME010000501.1:0-4564 GCA_964634515.1 uncultured Pirellulales bacterium
ATTGAAACTCATCGTCATCAACGGTATCAGTTGGAAAGGCAGGGCCACCTCCCCAGTTCTTGACCGTGCAGACAGAGACCTCAAGTTCGCACTCGTCATTGGGTTGCAGGAGCCCAGGAGCCCACGAAGTTGTAGTCATCGAGACAGGAACGGCCTTGTAAGAAACGCCATCTCCCAAAAACATCATTAAAGCATCCCCGTCACCGCTGTCCACAGTCCAGGTGAATGTCGGATTGGTGCTTATACCTGTTTGACCGTCCACGGATGGATAGGTGAAATCAACCGGATTACCGGGAATAGACAGGCTGCTGTAGTCCAGGGCGACGGACTTAAGCAGTACATGACTGCTGTTATAGAACTCGAATGTATATAGTCCGTTCGGATAGTCTATTACCAGGTCCGCAAGAGAAGAATAGCTGATCGGTGAGTCGTAATCCCCCCACCGAGGAGAGGGCCCCTCTTCGTACATAGTGGCAAAAGGGGTCGAAGCACCCGGCTTATATACATTGATGTAATCAAGATTGCCAGGATCTGCAACATATACCCAAATTTCGAACTGCCATGGAAAAGTCACGGGTACACTGTCCAAATGGCTCTTACAGGAGGTAATGCAAATCCAGTCGATGTCAAGTTCCGCTTTAGCTGTGGGTGTGACCAGCAGGATACCCAGAATGGCCACAAGAGCCAACACAACAGTATTAGTTTTTTGCTCTTTAAACATCTCAATCTCCTTTCAAAATATTTGTATATTCTGCTCGGATATACTTTTATTCAGCAACACCTCTGCTACATGGATATAATAAGACGGATATGGTCGTACTCTTCGATGTCAAATTCCTCGAAACCGGCTTTTTTGTAGCAGGAAACTCGATACATATATGAGAAATCTCCTCACATTCTTTCTCTTAGAATGGTGTATTATATCAAATTGCTTGGGAATATGTCAACAAAATATCATACGAATAGGTTTTTTGTTTTTTGTTTTTTCAGGAACAGCGAATAAAGCACGAAAATTCCATATTACAACACTTCAGCATTTTCCATAGGGCAGCTCGAAAAGGTCTTTTATCATTCTACAATGGCTGAAATCAAGCCTTGCATATTCAACAGTGCTTTTTGTCTTCTCGTATATCAAGTTATTATTCGGGGCAACAATTCGCATTGAGTAGTGCTTAAGTGAAATACCCATAATCCGTTTTCAGGTGGAAGGACAAACCAGGAGTCACCTGAATCTAACTCGTAATAGAAAGGCCAATTTACAGAAATCCAATCTACGGGTCCTTCTTCAAAGGGGTCACTGCCTTGAGTATCATAATGCTCTGGCGAATATGTTTCAATTTTTCTTTACAACAACTCAGCGCCGACATGTTATAATAAAATATGTCTTGTGGAGAAAGGGTGGCAATTGAATGTTAATGAAAAAATGTTTTTTTCTTTCTGAAGCAGCTTTGTTTCTACTTCTGCCGTTTTTTGTCACGTCCGGTCCATTACTTGCGGGCCCCGGGGATTTCAACATTGGCCGCGTTTTTGAAGCGTCCCTTGACATACCCCGAATATGGTTTTTATTGAAGAAAGATCCCAATGGGCCAGCCCTGGAATATATGGGTAATTTTGAATTAACCTGGGCGTTCCTTGACACGGGAGCCTCCGGTAACTTACTTTCACGCGAGATAATTGACCGTTTGCAAATATCTGTTGATCCCACTGCTAAGTACACTGATGTTGGCATCGGTGGAAGCGAATTCTTTGACGTTTCTGAATCTTTATACACCGGCACGACCGCTCGTGATAATCCCAATCCAAAAGACCAAAGCAGTTATCTTCTCTCCGGGCCTTGGCGCTGTCAGGTCAAACAAGATTATGCCGGCCCTTGGCCGAATGGGCCTCTCAACCTGCTGGGAATGCCGGTTATGTTTGGCAGAACAGTCGTACTAAAGTCCTGTGGCCCGAGCATACTGGGATACTTCTCGGCTGATATTAAAGAGCCAAACGATCCGACAATACCCGAAGTTGATTTCAATGTGCCATTGAGATTCGAAAAATACATTACACCTAAAGATCCCCGTAATATCCCTCCTTTGCCGACAGTAGCGTACAATCCGGTTATCGACAATATCACTACCGAGTATAATAGCAACAGCTTTACAGGAACCTGGCTTCTGGATACCGGAGCTATGGTCAGCTTAATATCTGTCGCACAAGCCACTACTTTGGGGCTTACTGACCCTGATGGTAAAGCGCTCATTGCTCCTGATTTTATTGTTCCTCTCGGAGGCATCGGCGATTTAATTATAGTGCCGGGCTTTGAAATCGATAATCTCACAATACCAACGCTCAACGGTTACAACCTTGTTTTCAATAAAGCACGAATTGGTGTCCATGATATTGGTATTGTAGACGAACTAACGGGTGAGCCTATTATTCTCGACGGCATTTTTGGAAGCAATTTCTTTTATACTACAATGAGTATATTCACCTGGCAATTCAGTAATTCAGTCTTTGATACAATAGTGATCGACACGCGTAACGGCTTGCTTGGCTTCGATGTCAATAGCGCTTACTCACTGCCGAGCTGTGGTGATACACAACACCCACAGCCAACGGCCGACCTAACCGGTGACTGTAAGGTCAGCCTGGTCGATTTACTGGCTTTGTCTGAAAATTGGCTTCGCGACGACTGTAATGCCGGCAATGATTTCTGCAATGCTGCAGACATAAACAAAAACGGGAGAACCGATTTGGCCGATTACGCAGTTCTGGCCGCACAATGGCTCAATTCTCCCCTTCGCTCCATGTGTGGTGACACTGAGCACCCCTGGCCCCAGAGCGATTTAAACCGGGATTGCTCTGTTGATTTCCGAGACCTGCGAATTCTCGCCCGCGAATGGCTTAACGATTGCCACTGGCTCAATTGGAATTGCTCCGGCGCGGATCTGAATTCAGACAAAATCGCAAACTTTGCCGACTATAGTGAGTTTCTCAATCTAAGGAAATAAAAAATCAAATAATTCAACCACACATAATGATAAAATTTCCCGCTAGAATTTTCTTTCCAATTGTCCGGGAAGAACTATACCCCTACCCTTCATCCTAATTTTCAATTCTTTGTACAAAGAGCGTTGGACAGGGATTTTGATGTCATGCTCTTTTCCAATGGTTTAATCTCTGAAAAGAATCTTGCTTTTTTAGCATCTACTCCTGGAGACAAGGTGTCTATTCTGCTGAACACCATAAATCCCGATGAAAAAAGTTGGCAAGAAGTGAAACAGCAACAGGAAGTGATGAGCAGACACGGTAAAATGGTCATTCCCGGAGTAAATATTTACACGGCACATCAGCAACTGGATTATTTGCCGGACTATGTTGGCAAATATAATTTGAAAAATGAAATCCGTCTTGGGATAGCCCACTCTGTTTTAAGCCAAAGCAACGTATACTTACATCCTAAGGAATATCATAAAATTGGCCACAATATAGCTATGTTTAAAATAGATGCAAAAAACGCATCGGTTTCATTAGGATTTGACTGTGGTTTTGTGCCCTGTATGTTCCCCCAAGAATACAGTGATTTGCTATCAGAAGAATTAGAAAAGGCAGGTACCTGTTGTCATCCCATAATAGATATGCTCAGCGATGGTACTTTTATTTCATGCTATCCTTTGAATAATCTTCGTAAGATAAAAATACATGACCAGTTACATGCCAAAGACCTGATTCGTGATTTTGAAGATGCTTTGTCACCATATAAAGATGTTGGAATCTTTCGGCATTGCACATCGTGTTCATTGTTTAAAACGCAGTGCAATGGCGGTTGTGTGTCTTTTCGGATTCAACGCTACGTTCATTGACCGGAAGGATTAATAAAAAGCAACAGGAAAGGGCAAAACCATATATAACCAGACCTACGATTGAAATGATCCAAGCAATAAAAAATAGTTATGTTATACCTGTAAAAGATGCCTATCTTTTGCTGAAGACGTACACTTAATATCAAAAAATCCTATCGCGATATATGATCTGCTTGAATAGGTCCAAATCGATATTTCGGCCGCAAACTGTCAGGACCACCTTTTTTCCTTTGAATGAGTCTTTCATTTTGAGGAAACCACCAACACTGAGGGCTCCCGAACCTTCGACCACCAGGCGATGATGTTCAAATAAAATGCGTATGGCGTCGGCGATCTGCTCTTCGGTCAGGAGAGTGATCTGATCCGTATATTTTTGCAGCAATTCCAGTGTGATAGTATCCAGGTCCACGCCACCGGCACAGGTGTCAGCCAGGGTCTGAAACGTTTCCATCTCCAACATTTTGTTGGCTTTGACCGATTCGTACATGACCGGAGATTTTTCCGGTGAGACGCCTATGATTTTAATATCCGGATTGAATGATTTTAGCCAGCCTCCACAACCGGAACACAGGCCGCCACCTCCAACAGCAAAAAAAGCGGCCTTGACATCGGGCAACTGTTTTGAGATTTCCAAACCACAGGTGCCCTGGCCGCCAACCACGATGGGATCGTTGTAGGGTGAAACATAAATTTTACCTTCTTGCTGGGCTACCTGG
>CAZWME010000502.1:0-4562 GCA_964634515.1 uncultured Pirellulales bacterium
CATCGAGTCCTTCGACTTCGCTCAGGGCGGGCTCGTGACCGCGGGGCCTGACGGGGCTGCGCATTCGAATCAGGTCGGACTGTTGCTCGGCCAGTTGCAGCAGCGGCCGCCAGGATGGGTCGTTATAGACGTTGAACTCATCCGGGTCGGCCGGGTCGACTGCAAATCCTCCTACCTCGTAGAAATTGACCGCTGGCCGATCCACCGGTTCGCCGCGTAACGTCGCCATTAATCTCTCACGTCTTGTCATCATAATCATGTCGTCTACTTTTAATCCCGTCACCTTATTGTTACGCTCCTGGATCCCTGCTTTCGCAGGGATGACAGAATGGAAGGATTAGCTTGAGTACATGTAAGGTAAATCAAGATGTAAGCCATTTATCTATGATTTCATCAGCGGAGTTGGGGAGGATACCGAGTATCCATGCGAGGTCAATAATCGTGGGACGTTTGCGTATTTCGTGCATGTGCAGGACGGCGGACAAGAAACGTTCGCGAGAGCATTTAATATCTTCAATGGTGTGTGCGGCACCTGCGGCTTTGAGGCAGTTCTTGATTTCGTAAGGAGAACGAACCTGCTGACGGGCGGCATTAATAAAGGTCTGCCATGTTTCGGCATTGGTTAGTTTTTCACTAATAGTTTTGAGCATAGTTTTCTTCAGGTCGTATTGATCGCGGACATTTTTGGCCAGGTGTCGCCAGAAAGTGCTGTCAATGTCTGAAGGTAGGGGGAGAGGTTTTGGAGTTTCGATTTTGAAAATTCGTTCATAGATGGCCGCGGAAAAAATAGTACCGAGACCCACCTGGCGGCCATGAAGGTCGTGAGGGACGCCATCAATGCTGGACATCATGTCAAGGGTATGGCTTAGAAGGTGCTCGCCACCGGATGCAGGCGCTGAGGTGCCGATGATAGTCATAGCGATGCCGGAGTAAAGCAGGGCGTTGAGAAGGGCTTCTATGGCGGCAGGCTGGCGGGTCCTGATATCTTCGGGGTGGTTAAAATAATATGCCTCCAAAGAATTGATAAGCTCGCTGCAGTAACGGCAGAAGTTTTCTTCACAAAAGATATTGTTAAAGAGCCAGTCGGCGGTGCTGAGGGGTTTTGCGATTGTGTCACCAAGGCCGGCGGCGGTCAACTCAGAAGGGGCGTTGATAATGACCGAGGGGACAGCGAATACGGCCAGGGGCGCCCGGGCGCGGATTAAAGATTTTACACCTTTTATAGTGGGGGCGACATTGGCGGCGGTATAGCCATTCATTGTTGCGGCGGTTGCAAGAACGGCGTAAGGCAAATCGTTTTCGAAGGCAGACCATTTGGTGAGGTCGTTTATTACGCCGGAACCGACTGCAAGGGCGATGTCGGCAGGGGGGAACTTATTATTGAGCCAGTTGTGAGTAGTGTCATCGCAAACTGGACTGTCGTGGGAGGCATCAGGGACAATGATTTGGTGAACGGACCAGCCTGATTCTTCGAGAGTGTCACGAGCATGGCGACCGAGTATATCGAAAGTACGCTGGTCGGCAACCAAGATAACACGGCGTCCGTCAACGAAGGAGCCAAGCACCTTAGGTAAATGAGCGAGGGCATCTTCTGAATAGTTAATGTTTCTTATGGGAACCTTGTGGCTGCGTCCGCATTCACAATTAAAGGTTGTATCGAGCAATTTATCGAGATTCATTACATAATCTTTTCGACTGTTACCTGTTGGCCTTCAGTAAAACGTGCGGTGGAGGCGTCTTCGGGGCTTATTAACATCAATTCATGCTGGTCCGGTTCGGCGGGCGGGCCGGCTTTGACGTGGACGGAGCGCAGGCCTCCATACCACCAGCGGGTATGGCTGGCATATAACAGGTCGTCCGGCTCTGCTGCCATTTTATCCAGCGCTGATTGAGGGACAATAACCGTATTCTTTCCTTCGAGGCTCTGGTCGATTTTGGTCTGGAGCCGGACTTTTTCGCCTGGCCGCAAGTTTGGCCGGCCTCCCTTGAACTTCCACATGCCATCAATTTGAGTACCGGCGACAAGGCCTTTTAATTTTGCTTCGGCTTTTGGTTTGGTAAATAATGTTACTGAGACTCCCAAAGTTCCTGCCGCTATTAAACCGAACAAGGCCCGCATGAACTTATAGCTGTCCGGACCCATGCCGAAATCCAAAGGCCCGACCAATAAATCCGGCCAGATGAAAGACAGGCCTATCAGAACGGCTCCACCTGTGATGGTCACAAAAGCAGCGGCAGGGGTGTAGCGTTTCCATATAATCCCGAGAAAGATAGCAGTCAGAACCGGTGGTGTGACGGCGGCGGTAAACATGCTGTGCGCACCGTAAATAGTATCTTTCATAAATATGGGAACCAGGGCCAGGCCCAGAGCGGCCGCACACAGACTTGTTATGCGTGCTACGCGTAGATAGTGTTTGTCGGTGCTATTGGGTTTGACGTATGGTCTCCAGATGTCATTTACGAATATTGCGCTTACAGCGTTTATCAGGGTGTCGGCGGTACTCATCAATGCGGCGGTCAGGGCGGCGAGTACAAATCCGAAAACACCAGGGGAGCAAAGAAAATGAGCGGCCTTTACAAAAGCATCGGAAGCTTCGATAGATGCCTCGCCATTGTTAACCAAAGCCCTGGCAATCCATCCTCCGCAACTGGTGGCGATGGCGGCAAGCGGAGCCAGGAGGAGGATCCAGCAGACCACCATCCGACGAGAATCTTTGACGCTTTTGAGAGAGAGGAATCGCATGATAAAACCCTGGTGCATTAGCATAAGGGCCCCGGTGTTGGCCAGGCCGTCCTGGACGTAGATGCCGATAAAACTGAACTTTGGCGGCGCGTTGAAATCCGAAAAAGCAAATTTATGTTCCTGGGGGAGAAGAGCCCAGAAATTACCGAAGCCGCCGAAATGATAAATGGCAGCAGCGAATAATCCGAGGCCCGCGATGAGCAATATTATTCCCTGGACGAGGTCGGTCATAATAACAGCAGTTTGCCCGCCGATATATACGTATAGGGCCACCGCTACTGCTGTTACTATCGCGCCGGTCATAATCTGCCAGCCGAGGAGTGTGTGCAGCGTTTTGCCTAAGGTGATAAGGTTGATACCGATGTACCCGACGAGGTAGAGCAGGATAATAAAAGTTGCGGCGATGCGTGTTTTTTTATCAAAGCGTTTTTCAAGGTATTCTGGAATTGACTGGATTTTCATGTAGTAAATGATTGGTATCCAGACCAGCACGAGGATTGGCATCCAAAACCAATCGTTGAGGTAGGACTGTGTGCTGGAAATGCCATATGTAAATCCGACGGTACTGTACTTGATGAAACTATAGCTTCCGACGACTGTGGCAACGCACGAAAAAGAGATAAGCCACCATGAAAATCTTTGTCCGCCGAAAAAGAAGTCTTTGGTACTTTTAGTATATCGGCCGAAATACAGGCCGAAACCCAGTACGGCAACGAAATAGAAAAGCATAACTGTGTAGTCGAGTTTTCCGCCGATGACCTGAGCAATCATAAGGATTCTCCGTTTGCCCAATTGGGCGCCAGTAAAGTAAAGATACATACGATGGTGAGCATTAGGAGGAAGCCACCGATGAGTATTATCAAGAGCCGGCGGTCTTCTGCGATTTTAAGGTTAAGGTATCCCCCGCGTAATCCACCCCAGATTCCGATTAGGCATAATAATGCGCCAACACCGAACTGACATACAATAGGCCAAACTCGCAGCATATTCACTTGCAGTTTCTCCTGTTCATAAAATTCAGAAAATCAATGACCGGACATTGTTTGCCGGATAGACGCCTGGGTTTTCAACTGCTGTCTAAGCCATTGGGGGCGATTGGTTGTTATTCCGGCTACACCAAGATTGACCAGCCTAATTGCTTCTTTTGGGTCATCCACTGTCCATGTATAGAGTTTTTGTCCGGCAGCTTTAACTGCATCGGTAAATTCTTTTGTAACACCGGCGTAATGAACGTCAAGACCGTCGAGGCCTTTGTCTTTGACTATTTTCACGAGTTGAGGATTGTGTGGAATCCATTTTTCAGTTTCTTTGTCTTTTTCGGTCCCTTTAAGCCAATACGTGGGAACGTCAATAAGCTGTTTCGACAACGTCACTGTTTCCAGGTCGAATCCTATAATGACGATTTGAGACTTTTTGCCGCTTTCAGCGATAAGCTTTTCAAGGATTGGCAAAACCTCTTTTCCGCATTTTATTTCAACATAGAGTTTTCGTCCGGGGGGGATTGTCTCGATAATGTCGGTGAGAAACGGTATTTGCTCTCCGGCATATTTTTCTGATTTGAAAGTTCCCACATCAAGCTTGCGGAGCTCCCGGGAAGGGGTGTCTTTAACAATCAGGTCTGTTTTGCCTGTGCGCTTAGTTGAGGAATCATGGATGACAATAATTCGGTTGTCTTTCGATAAGTACACATCGACCTCAACATCAGCTCCTTTTTCCCAGCCCAGCATAACTGATGCCATTGTGTTCTCAGGTGCCAGGTATGACGCTCCTCGGTGTGCGATAATTTCGACAGGCCTCGTGCACCCTGACATGCCGGCAA
>CAZWME010000503.1:0-4556 GCA_964634515.1 uncultured Pirellulales bacterium
ACAACAAAGCCAATTCAAAGCCAATTTAAGCCAATTAAAGCCAATTAAAGCCAATTAAAGCCAATCCTAAGCCAATTTGTCGAAAAGGAAAAAATTGATGCAAGATAAGTATTTACAAAGGCTTATGAAGAAAATGCGTCTATGGGCCAAAAAAACAAACCCAATCAAACCCAATTAAAGCCAAAACAAACCCAATTTCAAAAACCGCTCTTCTTATAAGATATCATCCCATCAGTCGGCCAAAGCCACTGTTCGCCCATGACAGTTGCTATTATCAGCCGGATTTGGTATCTTAGTATGATGATTGATTTAGTAGTAAAAAGACGATATTCGTTAATCATCCGAATCCCTGATGGTGGCAACGGAGAAGGGGATAGATTGTGGTCGATATATTAAATATCCCTGATTCAGAATCGAACTCTGCTATGAGTCAAAGTAAAAGAGCGGAATTAGAAATAAAGGGACTCGTATTCGACGTCAAGAAATACGCCATACATGACGGCCCAGGCATCCGCACTACAGTGTTCTTCAAAGGCTGTCCGTTGGAATGTCAGTGGTGCCACAATCCGGAAAGCTGGAGGCCTTACGCCGAGCACGGCTTTCGCAAAGGCCGATGTGTCGGATGCGGTCGATGTGTCGAGAACTGCCCTGAACAGGCAATTTCGTTTATCGATAACAGACCTGTAACAGAAATGAGTAAATGCAAGTTTTGCGGCCGGTGCGTTGAGACCTGTATGGCCCGTGCGAGGGAGATTATTGGGCGAGAAATGACGGTTGGTGAAATAATGGCTGAAATTGAGCAGGATGTCATTTTCTACGACGAGTCAGGGGGCGGGGTAACAATCTCCGGCGGCGAACCCCTAATGCAGCCGGAATTCCTTCTTACTATACTAAACCAATGCCAGAGACAGCGGATACATACGGCAGTGGATACAAGCTGTTACGCAGAGTCAAAGATAGTAGAAATGGTTGGAGAAAGAGCCGACATGTTTCTTTGCGATATTAAACACATGGACACTGAAATTCACGAGCGTTTTACCGGCGTGGGTAATAATCTGATATTCGACAATATAAGGCTTCTCTCAGAAGCAGGCAAAGAAATCATTATCAGGATACCTGTTATCCCGGGTTTTAACGATGATAAGGCGAACATTGAAGCAACCGGCAAATTTACAGCGTCATTGCCCGGTGTCATCAGAGTAGATATTTTGCCCTTCAATCGCGGAGGAAAAGAAAAATCGACTCGACTTACAGCTCAGAGTGAACAACTGCAAGTCGAAACTCCCAGTGAGGAGCAGATGAACTCGATTGCAAAGAATCTCAGTAAATACGGATTCGAGGTTAAGATTGGTGGTTAGCAATATGAACGAAAGAGTAGTACAATTACGGAAACAAAGCGTTGAGACCAGGCCATACATATCAACAGAGCGGGCGGAACTATTGACCGATTTTTACAAGAGCGATATTCCCCTCCGAGAATCAGATCCAGTAACCCGGGCCTTGTCTTTCAAACATATAATGGAGAATAAGACCATATGTATTAACGATGGTGAGCTGATTGTTGGTGAACGTGGTCCGGCACCGAAGGCAACTCCAACTTACCCCGAGTTGTGCTGTCATACTCTGGAGGACCTGCGCATACTCAACAGCCGGGAAAGAACGCCCTTTGTAGTTACTGAAGAAGTGAGAAAAATCTACAGCGAGAGCATCATTCCTTTCTGGACAGGCAAAACCATGCGGGAAAAACTCTTCGGTGCGATGGAACAACAGTGGCACCAGGCATTCAAAGCAGGAGTGTTTACCGAATTTATGGAGCAGCGTGCTCCCGGCCACGCAATTCTTGACGACAAAATTTACCACAAGGGTATGGTGGACTTTAAACGTGACATCGAAGAGAACCGAAATAAACTCGATTATTTCAACGACCGGTGTGCCTATGAAAAGGACCAGGAATATCAGGCCATGAGTATTTGCGCTGACGCAATTATTATTTTCGCTCAGCGATACGCCGCCAGGGCAAAAGAATTAGCACAACAGGAAAGCAACGCGGTTCGCCGTGGTGAATTGGAAAAAATAGCCGAGGTCTGTACACACGTACCGGCCAATGCGCCGCGCAATTTTTGGGAAGCTTTACAGGCGTACTGGTTTGTACATTTGTCTGTGATTACGGAATTGAATACGTGGGACTCCTTTAATCCCGGCCGGCTCGACCAGCACCTGTTACCGTTCTACAAACAAGGCCTAAAAGAAGGAAGCATAACAGACGAACAGGCCAAAGAGCTGCTGCAATGTTTCTGGATAAAGTTCAATAATCAGCCCGCCCCGCCGAAAGTCGGAATTACCGAAGAGCAAAGCGGAACCTATACCGACTTTGCTTTGATTAACATCGGAGGAATAAGGCCGACCGATGGAGGTGATGCGGTCAATGATGTTTCATATATGATGCTGGATATAGTCGAAGAGATGCATCTGACCCAGCCAAGCTCCTGTATCCAAATCAGCAAGAAAAATCCGGAGCGGTTTCTAAAGCGTGCCTGCGAGGTGATTCGCACCGGAATCGGCCAGCCATCCGTCTTCAACACCGACGTCATCATCAAGGAAATGCTTCAGGACGGCAAAAATATGACGGACGCCCGTACCGGCGGTCCCAGCGGCTGCGTTACAGTAAGCTCGTTCGGCAAGGAAAGCTGCACTCTGACCGGCTATATAAACTGGCCCAAGATTTTTGAGCTGGCATGTAACGACGGCGTTGATCCGAACTCAGGCGAGCAGGTTGGTCCTCAGACCGGCGATGCGAGCAAATATACTTCCTATCAGCAGCTAATGAATGCCTATAAGGAACAACTCGGGTATTTCATCGACCTGAAAATCAGAGCCAACAATATCATCGAACGGCTCTATGCCAATTATATGCCCGCTCCATTTATGTCAATTGTAATGGACGACTGCATCGCCCGCGGACTCGATTATCACAACGGCGGAGCAAGGTATAATCCAACCTATATCCAGGGTGTTGGTATCGGTACGGCAACCGATGCGCTGGCAGCGGTTAAATATCACGTTTTCGACAAACAAGACATTGCGATGGATGAATTACTAAAGGCTATGCAGGTTGATTTTGAGGGATATGAACAATTGCAGCAGAAGCTGCTATATCATACACCCAAATACGGCAACGATGATGATTATGCAGACAGCATTACCGAGGCAATATTTAATGTTTACTATGACCTGCTTAATGGCCGTCCGAATACCAAGGGCGGCAAGTATCGTGTTAATCTGCTTCCCACAACGGTACATATCTATTTCGGTTCTGTCACAGGTGCGCTGCCTAACGGCAGAAAAGCCGGCGAGCCGGTTTCCGAGGGTATATCGCCCACTCAGGGTTCCGATATCAAAGGTCCGACCGCTGTTGTCAAGTCGGCAGCCAGAATCGACCATGTCCGTACCGGCGGAACTTTGTTAAATATGAAATTCAATCCGCACATGCTCGATGGCGACGGTATTGATAAGCTCGGCCATCTAATCAGGTCATACTTCAAGCTCGACGGCCATCATATCCAGTTCAATGTCATTGATGCTGAAACTCTTCGAAAAGCCCAGCAAAATCCAGAAAAGCATCGTGACCTGATTGTAAGGGTTGCCGGTTACAGTGATTATTTCGTAGATGTAGGACGAGATCTGCAAAACGAAATCATCGCCCGAACCGAACAGCAATCATTATAGAGTAATTCTCTTTAATTAATATTTCGTTTGAATGTCAGTTTATTTTATTCAGGTATAAATGGAGACTTATAATGAAAATAAACTCTGTCATGGTAACGTTGTTGGTTCCGGCTCTTTTTCTTTGTGGCTGCGGGAATATCGCAAAGGAACATCAGTTAGAACAGTTTATTGATATTCATGTATCAAAAGTTGAACCTCTTTCGACACAGGCGAATCTTGCCTATTGGGATGCTTCGACAACAGGTAAGCCGGAAGATTACGAACGAGTTAACAAATTGCAACTGGAGATTCGACAAATTTACAACAATCCCCGGGAATTCGCCTTTCTTAAAGACATAAAAGAGTCCGGCCAGGTCGGTAACGCCAAATTGGCCCGACAATTAGATAAATTATACTATGCTTATCTGCGAAGCCAGATAGAGCCGGAGCTGTTGGAGAAACTTGTTGATACCGACAATAAAATCCAGGAAAAGTACAACACTTTTCGCGGCACGATAGACGGCGAAAAAGTCACCATGAGTAACATTTATACAATCTTAACAACTGAAACGGACAGCCGCAAAAGGGAATTGGCATGGAGGGCAAGCAAACAGGTTGGGGACGCGATTTCTAATGACCTTATCGAATTGGTCAAGCTGCGCAACACGGCGGCCCAAAAAGTAGGCTTCGACAATTATCATACTCTTTCAATTGTGACAGGAGAGCAAAGTGTGGAAGAGCTTGATCGCATATTCGATGAGCTTTCCGAACTGACCAGCGAGCCCTTTGCCCGTTTGAAGAAAGAGCTGGACCGTATCCTGGCGGACGGTTACGGCATTGCCCCTGATGAT
>CAZWME010000504.1:0-4544 GCA_964634515.1 uncultured Pirellulales bacterium
ATGAGTTTCATTGCTTCGGCAGCGCTGATATAGTACAAAGTAAAGACCTTGTACGTCATTCGCTTGGGGTCTGCCATAATTTTGTCATATTCATCCCTGGTATATACCCTGATAAGATTACCCCTTTTCTCGTACTTAAAGTTATCACCCAGGATCGCATCCATAACTTCATCGAAGGTCACATTGGTAAGCTGCCTGAACGCCAATAAGCCATCCACATTGGGCGAAGGCACAATGTTTTTCCCACATATACTGCCCAACAATGCCAGCGCCTTGCGTACACCAAAATTCTCCTCACATCTAAATACGGGAATCATCCCATTTTGGAGAACACTTTCCCGGCTTCCGCCTGTCTCAACCTGTGCTACACTTACATTCGCCCAAAGATTGGCTTCAGCCAATCCATGGTCAACATCAGCGACCGCAATCGCTGCCATCAGAACCAGCACAATGCTCCATACAAATAATCTGGCTCTGATTTTGTTCTTGCCATTTGAATTCTTTTTTCGATACATAATTCATCTCCTGTTCTTTTCCTGCGAATAGCGTTTCGCACATCACTATTAACTATCCGCTGTTTCAATTTACCTGTGTCATTTTCAAGGTTATTTTCGATTCTCTACATCTCATTACCACTGTGTTTTCTTTGATTTCAACTACTTCACATTCATATTTGTCAATTCCGTCACTGACGAGCAGTTTATCCCCCACTCTCAATACCTCATCATTGATAAAAGCCAGGGGATCTTCACTCGACACAATTGCTTCCAGCTTCAAATTCTCCGCCACTTTTCCGATTACTTCTTGGTCATCATTTTTTGAAACGATATCAATTTCTTCAACACCGACTTTAGGTCCCCGCTCATCAACAAAGTCCTGCCAGCCGTTTGAAGCAAAAAAATCTCTGTTTATCACATCATTGCGTCCCGCAACCTGAGGTAATTCTATAAATGATATTTTTAATTCCGGTTCAGACTGAGTTTCCAAATTTATCATCTCCGCTATCAACTTTGCTTCAGCAGCCTGCGGAGACGTTTTGGTGAGCACTTTGATCCACATAAAAGCCATTAGTGCAATCAGACACAACGCCAACACCGCCTTTTTCTTCTCGGCGACCAAATGGTTAAAAAACCTGTTAGCCCTCCGGCTGTTATTTTCCGCGTTTTGTCTCATAATCTTCTTCTGCCTTTTTATCCCTGCCCAACTTTAGGCCTGTAATAAATAATCGCCTTTGACTCCATAGCAATCTGACCATTAAAATCACTGTCGTTGGAAAGTTTCACCTGCTCGATACGAACCAATCTGTCCAATCTCTGAAGCTGTCGATAGAATTCAAATATCTGAGCTAATTTACCTTTACATTGCATTTTCACCGGTATGCAGTTTAACTTCTCACCCTTTATTTCCTTGTGTGGTTCGATCATCTGATCACTCAAGTTGTGCTTATTCATCAAATCAGCGATTTTGTGCAAAAATACACCTATATCACTTTGCTCGGGTATTTTCGCCTCATAGTTTTCAAGTTCACTCTGAAGCTTTGACAATTGCTCATTGAGCAGTAACAGTTCTTTATTGTCCGCAGCACCCTTAGCGATAGTGAGTGCCTGTGCAGATTTTATTTGCCGGATAGCTTTCATTTTACTGTGTAGCGGGAGATATCGAAATAACACAAATCCGCCCACAATCACTCCGGTTATGGCACAAATCGTTAGTTGTTGTCTTTCTCTAAACGGCATCACTTTTTTTACCTTTTACAGCTCGCGATAATTTGCCAGATAAGAACTTATCTCAAACTCACTAACCTGTATCCGGATATTTCCTTTGTTTTTTTGAACAGTCCCTTTTTTGTTCTCATCCTTCATCTTCACAAGAAGAGAAGCATTTCCTGCTGCGGTTATCACTGTGGTTCGTGAAAAAGACGGAACAACCTGACAAAAATATGGTGAGTCCTCTAACCTGCATATCAAATCCGCCACATCGCTCCCATCCGCCGCCACACCGCCTATAATCACTCTAAATCGCACATCTCCAAGGTGCAGTTGCTGCTTCGGGCTCATCGTTGCCTGGACCGCTCTTGCAACATTACCTGCGCTCAATGATAATTCGTCCTGCTGCCTGTTCTCATATTTCTCAGCAATAAACTCTAGTTTTTCGAGCACTATCTTTTCACCAATCAAAAAACTCATTTCCGCCAAGACACCTGCAACATCAATTTTGGAATCAATTTCTTCTACGGATTCCGCACTTTCCTGTAAACCTATTAATTCGCTTTTAAGCTCGTCTAATTTAAATGACACACCTTTCGCCTGTGTCTGCCGGGTTTCCATTTGAGCACTTTGTGCTATGGCTGTTGAAATCGATTGAGTGGTAATAAAATTCCACACGACCATCACCACAAATACACCACCCAAAGCGATGTATTGTGTGCGATAGCTTATCTCGCGACGTTTACCGTTCTTATACCATTCTGGAAGAAAATCAATTTCTTTCATACTCGTATCTCTTCTGAGTTTTCGTAATCCATGCTCTTTGTTCTTTTCCAACCCTTCAGACTAAGCCCCACAGCCACCGCCCACTCACAAAGCAAACCTCGCCTGTCACTATCAAAATTCAAATTCTCCCTTTCTCTTGACATATCGAATCCTTTTAACGGCTGTGCCACCTCAATCTCAACAGCCAATTGCCTCTTCAAAACATCAAGCAAAATATATTCGTAAGCCCCACCTCCGGTAAAAAATGCCTGTCCAACACGCTTTCCTCGAAATGTTACCGTATAATATCTAAGGCAAAGTGATATCTCTCTTGTCAGCTCCTCAGCAACCTCACTTGCCGCATCAACTATTGCCTGTCGCGTTGTTGCTTCTAATTTCTGTTCGTTGCCGTCAGCGTTCTGCCCCAACAAGGCATGATTCGGCGTCGAAAAGCTCTTTTCCATTTGAAGTGCTTCCCGCAACATCTCAGCCTCGCTAATATCAACACCTAATTTCGCTACAATTTCTTCATTGAATTTTTCTGCGCCAACCGGTATCTGCTTTACGAAACTGATTTCTCCACCCCGCCCAAACACAACGGTGGTAAACTGGTTTCCTACGTCCACAAAAACAACAGTACGTTCCCTGTCCTCCTGGCGCCTTAGCGACCTTTCAAAGCTCCTGAACAATGCGCACGGAATAGTATCTATTGACACTGGCTTAAGCCCGGCCTGCTCAAGCAGCTCTATGTGGCTTTTTATCGTTTCATTAGCCGCCGCAAATAATATCAATTCATTCTTAATCTCGTCGCCCTGGTGAACATTGCCGGCAATCATATACTGCATTTCGTCTTCATCCGGGTCTAATCCAAAACGCTGGACAACTTCTTTCCTTAAAGCCTGTTCTATTTCATCGCTCTGGGCCTCAGCCAATCGCAAACTCGTGATCTCCAGTCCATCATTCGGCAGAGATGAGACAACATTGCTTCCATGAAAGCGACCCTCAGCAAGCATTCGTTTTATAGCCGAAACAATGAACATATTTTTTTTTCGCTCGTCATTTATCCCGTGATCAATGTGAGTTTTCTGAGCCGCAATAACACTTAATTGCTCACCATTGACCAGTAGTTGAATCATCTTGATAGAGTTATGACCTATGTCCAACCCAATCGGCATCAAGCCTCGACTTTTTAGAGCCCAGCTTATCATTTATACATTTTCCTCCTCAGTAGTTCGTTTTGTGGCATTCCCTCGCTCGCTGTAGAATTACGACTTAATTCTTACACAGAAATAAACTTGCTTTCGCAAAAGCAACAGTGGCAATTCCGCTGGCTCCCGCGTTCATATTCACTGAATCGAAACATATCCTGTAACAGGCTCTACAGTAATTATTGTGGTCGTTGAGCCCGCTTGCAGGTTAATAACGCCATTGTTCAAAGGACTGAAGGTGCCGTTATAGGGACTCCCAAGATAATCAAATTTAACTTCGTTGGTTGTATCAAAATCAACACTAACAATATCGACCTTGTTCAGCCTGCCGTCATTTTGAAAATCTATAACGTAAGGAAATTCCTTCTTAACAGGATGCGGCAATACATTACTGTATTGATCTTTTATTGTGTAAGTGTCTGCGGCCACATCGAAAACCACTGAAAAATATTGTGCTCTGCTGATTGCCATACTCTTGGCGTATTCCAGGTCCGCTGTCAGCATATTTGCCGCGGAGCGAATCTGCATACTAGCCGCCGAACTCATCATCGGTACCGCGGTTAATGCCGCTATCGAGATTATTGCAATCACAATTAGAAGCTCTACCAAAGTAAAGCCGCAGCTTCGGCCTCGTAAATTATATCCGTCATTACTTTTAAAATACGAACAACTCAACCTTGCCTGTGGATATGTCAAGTTTAACATCCTAACAGCCCTCTTCTTTCTATTCCGGCACATTATCATCACTTCCCTTTGCTCTTTTTTCGTCCTATTAATGACCTATCTTTACCGACCAATCTTCCGGCCCAAATGAACTACAGTATCTATCATATTATCCGGCCTGCCCAGCTCGTCAGAACCATCA
>CAZWME010000505.1:0-4526 GCA_964634515.1 uncultured Pirellulales bacterium
GATGGAATTCGTGATCGTCGGCTCGAGACCGGACACACCACGGTGGAAATTTGCAGCGATTGTACAATTTGTGATACTGGGCATACCGCCCAGAATACCATCTTGGCCGTTTGCGGCAATGACGCAATTGCTGATTGTGGCATGATTGTAGAAGATGTGTCGTCCCTGCGTTTGTAAAGTCATTTCGATGCCACAACCAACGTTACCGGAAATGTTGCAGTTGGCGATAGTCGGATTGCTGCTATAGGATAGTCTTACACCGGGACCGGCATGAGCGCTAATGCGGCAGTTGGCAATTGTGGGCGATGCACCGGAACAGTAGATGCCGGTTACTGCACTGGTAATAGTAAAACCAGCAAGTACACAGTTCGCGTCCTCACCTTTGGCAAAAGTCACGGCCTGATTGTTACCCTCGATGACAGTAGCTGCCACCACAGCCCGGTCGCCTGGGTCAGTTGAGCTAATCGTTAGGTTCTTTCCATTGAAGTTGATTGGTTCTTTATAAATCCCCGGACTGACTACTATCCGGTCGCCCGGATTGGCTTCGCCAATAGCATGCCGAAAATAATCGTATCTCTTGCCGTTGGTTACGTTCTCAATTGGTCCGTCCTCCGTGGAAAACGACGGGATTACCAGCTCGATACCGTCACCGGTTCCTAAGTTGCGAGAATACTGCTTGTCGACAGGATTGTTCCAGTGCTCGTGCACCCCTAAGCTGGCCAGACCGATCCCATCATTATTAGGGTCGTAGAAGGTTCCTGATGGTGGATTATATGCTAAAGCTGCCTCATGTAGATAGTCTTCAGCACCTCCCTCGAGGCTGCCGGGTGCTCCGACTCCACCGGTAACTACGTCTGGCCATTCCTGTAGTAGAAAATCATATCCCACCGAATCAATCGCCACCGGGTCCTGTGAGGCAAAAAGGCTGGACGGCCAATCTCCGCCGAACGGTTCCATATACCACTTAAACGGCATTCCCTCCCAATAATATCCGCCGTAAAGACCATCGATGAAATTCAATAAGGTTTTACCACCCAGTTGAGGATGGCCCGTAATATCCACATGGGTGCGGTAGTGTCCCGTCCCAGGACTCCACTGCTGATTCGGCAGGCTCAAATGCAGGTTATAGTAGCCGGCGTCCGGAGGAAGTCTAATAAAAGAACCATAGTGGTTCTTTGCACATAGTGTTATGCCGCTGGAGTGACCTTTCAAACACGCAAAGTTGATCAGATAAGTCGCCTCAGCATAACTGACCGGAAGATAGTCCTGTCTCTTGCCATTGGCAGCGGAGGTGCTCCAAAAAAAGGGAACCTCACAGTCTTTGCCGTACGACGACACTGGGCCCCTTCGCGACCAATTGCTTCTCTTGGCCAGGTAATGGACGAAGGGGAATTCAGTGTGACAATAGTCCCAATAGTGATTCGGAAAAAACTGCGTCGTATCACCAACAGTAATGTCACTCTCCGCCACCCCTACTACATTCACCAGTTGCCGCAAGAGGGCTACTATCATCTGCGGCGAAGTATTCACCCATTCCAAATGAGCTTTTTGGTTGCCAGTTGCATCCACTTGCTGCACAGCCGACATATTAATCTTTACGGTTATTTTTTCCCCCGACTGATACCCTGCATTTTCCCTGCCTCTGGATTGATTGAAGTGGCGGAAGATCGCATCCCATGCCGCTTCTTCGTTCAACTGCCCGGCTACCGTCTGAATCACCATTGACATCATCTTGTCCACTGCAGCCTGGTTTGTGTTATCGCTTTGCCACCAATACCCGTCACCCATATCCGGCCCTTCCCAGTCTGTTGCATTCGGGTCATGCACCCAAACAACTCGGCCGGGATAGATACCCCTGGCGATGCCGATGGCCTCGTTGACAGTATGCGGGTCGGCTGCCTTTAACTGTTTCTGAGCAGTCAAGGTCAGTGTAAGCCATACACAGCCGATGCCTGCCATTATACACAAGACACTGATAAGATACCGTGAACGTGAAAAAGAGCTTCTTGCCTTATGAAAAGCTACAGTGGAACCTCCCAAACCAAAAAGCCAAATAATAAAACCTGTGGCAAGAGGAAAAGCAACTCGTTGGCAAGGATAAGCCGCTCGTGAAGGCTTGGGCACCACGCGTATCAAGAACCAAATTAGCGATACCAAACCTACGATGGGAAACAACCATATCAGCCAAGAGTATTTGCTATTGCGCTCCAGAGGCCTCCGTGTCTTTGAACAGACTGACGAAATGAGTTTTCTCTTTCGGAATAACACTCCCGTACCTCCTTAAGCCTCAAGCGGCCGCTTAGATTTGTCGATTCATCGCATAATATCCGAATATTCCACGAACACAGTTGATTCCTTCTGTAAAATCTTGCAATCTATCCTTTTGTTCGGGCATTTGTGTGCAATGGACTCTTCTTACCCTCCTAACTCTTTTGCCAGTGAGGTGATACAATCACATAACACTCTTATCCTGACCATATCTTACTATTCTGTGAGGATTTTAAATCCAAGTGTCAACGTACCTGCAAAGTTTAGGTACTGAACATATTCTACTATTCCGTGCAGCAGCAAGTCAATAGGTTTCTTCATATTTTCGGTACTACAACAACTGTCGGCCCTATCCTTCTCTCGATAGAAACTCACCATCTAAATATTTTAATTGCCGGAAGTCTATTACAGATTCTTGTGAGATTCAGGGAACAGTACCTCAATCATACGTGTGATAAGTGATACAGTGAAAGCTTCCTGGTCCGGCCCAATCCACGACATGACGCCCCGTTCATATCCGTAGCCGCCATTTTCATCTTTGTCATAGTAATACTTGTCAGGTGATATATATCCAACATAGTCACCATTGAAGCTCAGCACCCAGAGATCACCAACGCGATTTTGTATCCGGGACTTCAGGTCTATGCTGATTTCCCCGCAATAGTCAGCCGGCGTGCCCACCAATGCTATATCCCCAATGCGCACGGCGTGCATCCAGCCGTCGGCATCAATGCCAAGAATCGGAAACAAGAATTTCGATACACGCCAGTTTTTACTAAGACGCAATTGAAAAGGCGGCAGTTGAACAATAAATCCGATGGATGCAACATCCACCTTATCTTTAAACGGTTTAGCATCTACAGTCGCTTCCAGAACTTTGTCCGCCAACGCTTCACCCATGGCACGGCAGCGATCAAAAGGATTTTCTCCCTCTGGTGGCCGGGGACTCATACTGCCAACAGCTCCGCCGAGATAAATCGCCTCTGCGCCCGTCCGTTCCGTTATGCGGCGCACAAGGAAGCCCGGATATTCACCTGTGAACTTCATGTTGTTTGCGCCAAGAATCGTCGGATGTGCAGAGTAACTTACTACGAAGCAGCGATCTCCGTCTTTTTGTTCGACAAGCATATAGCTTATTTCGCCGTCAACCAGACCGTCTCTGCGTGTACGATTTCTGATGTACTCAGGAGCGTCCAGCCCTCCATGTGTCACTTTGGCCGGCTCAAGCAACCGGTAGGCCTCGACTATTGCTTCTGTGAAAGCTCTTGCCAAAAAATCCGGGATATTCGGGTCGTATGGACCGTTGAAGGCTTTTGAAGCAAACCCGGGGGCAAATCCGCCAGGACCAGAATGATTGTGGCTGGCGTTAAAGAGAATTTCATTTGCTGTAAGTGTCGTCTGCTTTGAAACACGGGTCCGAACCAGCTCGGCTACGTTCTCGGGGATAATCAGCATATCCGCACCGACAATAACGGCCGTGTCCGTGCCATCGCTGACCACCAGTGCCTTGACAAAGATTTCATCGTGCACACCGGTCGATGGTTTGCCTTTGCG
Organism: uncultured Pirellulales bacterium; assembly: GCA_964634515.1. Lineage (GTDB taxonomy): Bacteria > Planctomycetota > Phycisphaerae > Sedimentisphaerales > Anaerobacaceae > NIOZ-UU13. Next base: position 3,823 of record CAZWME010000505.1, read on the forward strand.
GTCTCCAAATCCCGCCAGTGGAGTACCTGTTGGCGGTGTGATAGGACGTGAGCTCCAGCCCGCTTTGAGCCAGCCGATGTTGGAACTATGAGACGAGCACTCTCTATATCGTTCAATTGCAGCGATGGCCTTCTTGTAGTAAGACTTATCTTCAAAGCCGCTTTTGTACGTGGGCCAGGGTCCCACAAGAATTACAAAACATCCAACGACGATAAGCAAAAGAGCCATCAAGAAAAGCAGGATTTTGTATTTGCGCTTCATAAAAACACCCTTATACATAAAACAGTCTCACACAGCATACAAGAAATCCTGGAAATTAGCCAGAGCAAGACCAGAGAACCGCCCGCAATAGCTGTATCTCTTTCCTTGCCGATAGTAATACTTCCCCAAAGGTCTTTCAGAAATTGGCAAGACATTCAGACCCACGATTGACATTTAACACCTATGCCAGAGCCTTTGAGAAAGCTGAACAAAAGGTTATTAGCTTCTTACCAAACTTCGGGAATCTTGTCTTGTCCACCTGCTTGGACAGTAAACATAAAAACAAAAGATTCTCATAGACAATCAGAGACACAAAAACGGCCAAGACATGTTAATAACTGCAATCTTGGCCGATAAGCAAATTCCCGAGTAGGACTCGAATCTACAACCTAGTACAAAGTCCGCCCTAAATTGACGGGTATAGCTTTCTCAGTTTAATTCGG
>CAZWME010000506.1:0-2275 GCA_964634515.1 uncultured Pirellulales bacterium
GTGCTCGATGTTCCCGAAGGTGTCACCCTGGCTGGTGATCGTGGACATGATGGTTCCAAAGGTGCGCTTCTGACAAGTGATGCGCTGAAGACACCGGTTATGATCTGTGCTAATGGGCCGGACGTACGCATCACGGGTTTACGTATTCAAGGGCCAAATCCCAAGCGGTATATGGAACATCATCGCCGCTCATTCGGTGAAGGTGGAGAGGGACATAAATACTACTACAAACTTCCCACCTCGAACGGCATAACAACTAAGTATCCTCGTCTTGAGGTGGATAACTGTGAGATATCCGGCTTCTCGCACGCCGGTGTTTACTTAATGACAGGGGAGGGGCATCACGTTCATCATAACTATATTCATCATTGCCAATATCAGGGTCTGGGGTATGGTGTATGTCATAACACTGCATCATCGTTGATTGAGCATAACCTATTCAATTGGAACCGTCACTCAATTGCGGGTACTGGCCGGCCGGGAAGCAGTTACGTGGCTCGGCATAACGTTGAACTCGGAATCTCGCTGAGTCATTGTTTTGATATGCACGGAGGACGTGATCGGAAGGACGGAACGGACATTGCGGGGACATCGATCGAGATCTATAATAATACGTTTCGTGCCCAGCAAACCCCTGTCGTTATTCGTGGAGTGCCGGAAGAGAAGTGCGAGGTGTATCGCAACTGGTTTCTCAGGCACAGTGAAGCCGGACAAGCTGTACGCTCGTCCGGTAAAATAAAAGTGTTCGATAACGCCTATGCCGATGAGGCGAAGTTGACAAAGTGAACACTGTAATAATATGATTTTCGGGATTATTTTGCTGGGCGGAATCCCATTATGCTGCTTTCTTTCAGGGGCAGTAGTGTGGCTCCTGTGATGGCGTCGCAGGCGACAGGAACGTCCATCCATGAGCCGCCCCGCACCATTCGGAATCCGTCCAGGCCGGTATGATATGAGGTTGAATACCAGTCAAGAGTCCACTCGGCAACGTTACCGGCCAAATCGCAGATTCCGTAAGGACTGCTGAATATATCGAAGCTTCCTACCGGTGCGGTGTACTCAAAGCCGTCGCCTGCGCCATCGTAATTGCATCGGTAAACACCATTTGCATTAGGCGCCTCATCGCCCCAGGGGTAGCGTCTTTCGGGTATTATATTGGAGTCTTTTTTAGTTTTGTCGCCATCCAAGAAGAGTCCTCCACGCAGTGCTTTTTCGAATTCGGGTTCGGTGGGCAGTCTTAGGCCGCACCACTGTAAAAAGTTCGTTGCATCGTACCATGATATATAAGTAATCGGATAGTTGTCACGGCCCGGTGCTATGCTATATGTACTGTCACTATTTCGGATGATGCCACAGCGGTCGGTGTTAGCCATACGCTTGTTCCAGCCAGCTCCTTCTGCGCCGATTTCGTTGAGGTAATCGGTGTACATCGAAATTGTGGCTTCGTATCTGGCCATGTAAAACAGAGGAAGATCGGAACTGGGTTTTATTTCCTTCGATTCATCTCGTCCGCCGCCGGGGAGGCTTTTCATTATGAATTTTCCGGCGGGGACACGTATCATCTGGATGGCGCGAAGTCGGATATCGACTTTATCGAATTCGGTGAAAGTGGTTTGTTCGGTTCCCCACCATACGACTTGTTTATGCCCCGATTTTTCAACGATATCAAAGCCATTGCCTCGAAGAGACTCTTTTGTAATCAGCCGCCAGTTTGCTTTGTCTTTACTGTAGCGAATAAAAACATAGGCGGGGGACTCCGGTGAGATAATAGGGGCATCAATATCGTACTCGATGATTGTCTTGGGGCCGCCTAATTCCGTGGGTTCCTGCTTTATCTTGAGGTTGGAAATTTCAAGCCATTTGCAGCAAGCACAATTACAAAACACCGCAACGATGCTTAGTGACAATAAAACTCTGTATAACATAGCTTCTTATACTTTCTCCGGGATGACCCATGGCTCGCGATATTTGCGTTTTAGGTATTTGTTTGCCTGTTCGGAGTTGGTAAAGGATTCGGTTTGAGGGTCAAATTCCAGTTGTTTATTGCCCACTCGGTACGATATGTTAGCCATATGACACAGTAACGCAGACTTGTGTCCCATTTCCACATCGGCGTTTGGTTTTTTACGCGTACGAATACAATCAATGAAGTTGTCCTTGTGTTCTTTGTCACCCTGACGCCCGAATTCAGAGCGTACGACTTCGCAGTCGGAGTCAAAGGCCTGCCAGCCGCCACCGTGCCGGCTAAAGTGCACGAAACCTTTTGTTCCTAAGA
>CAZWME010000506.1:2285-4517 GCA_964634515.1 uncultured Pirellulales bacterium
CTGTCCGAATCGCGGATGTTGACGGGTGTCTTTTTCATATATGGTGTCCAGAGAGCTGATTCAAGTAATAAAGTAAGACGGCCATAATCGAATGTTGCAAACTGGGTGTCGGGAGTTTCCCTGCCATCTCTAAGGCCGTTGACTCCGCCGGCGTGAGAGACAGATTTCGGATATGGCATGTCGCCCAGCAGATACCGGGCAATGTCAAGCTGATGAATCGCATCGCCGGGAATCGGCCCGCAACTGTATTCCCACTGGTTCAGCCAGCGACGAGATGGGTTATAAGGGAGTTTCGGGGCAGGCCCGCACCACATGTCATAATCAAATCCTTCAGGGACCGGCTGGTTGGGAGCCTCTCTCATCATGCCATGTTTCATCATATTGAAAACACGGACGAGGTAGATGTCACCCAGTTTGCCGGATTCAATGTATTGCTTTGCCTTCTTGCTGTAGGCTGAGCTGCGCGTTTGCATTCCTACCTGGACAACCCTTTTATATTTGCGGGCGGCCTCGACCATTTTTCTGCCTTCCCAGATATTGTGGGACATAGGTTTTTCCACATAGACATCCTTTCCCGCCTGACAGGCCATAATAGTTCCAAGCCCGTGCCAGTGGTCGGGGGTGGCGTTGATGAGGCAATCGACGTTGCGATCCTCGAGAATTTTCCGGAAGTCCTGCACGAGTTTTGTTCTTTTACCCTGGGCTTCTTCCACTGCCTCTCGTGCGCGGGCGAAGCGCCTGGTGTTTGTGTCGGAGAGATAGGCGATCTCGACGTCAGGTTGCATAGCGAATGTCTCGGCCAGATACGTTCCCCGGCCGCCCAGTCCCATTACGCCCATAATCACCTTCTCATTTGCTCCACGAGCTTTGCCTTGAGGGAATGCTGTAAAGGCGGCGGCGGAGGCGATGGAACCTTTCATGAATTGTCGACGATTTATTGATTTCATATTTTTCTCCTCATTCCATGTTACCCGGAGTGTGCCGGTGGGCTAATGCCCTTTCCATATAATCATCCAGTAATTCAATTTCGAATTCTTTAATCATTTTATCTGCGCTGATAGTATTATGTTGGCTGGCAATCAATACGCAGCCGAGTCGGCCGGGATCGGTAATTTTGACCTTTGGTCCGTATTTGGCCTTAAGAGCTTTGAGACGAGACCAGTTATAATCCAAATGGGCAAGGCGGCAGTCGAGGTTGACCTCGGCGATGGTATAGTCAAAGTAGTTAGTATTAGAGGCGACAAGCTGGCCTAAAGGATTGTAAATTTCAGAGGGCGTTGCTCTGCCGGCAATGGCACCGACAAAATGACAACGACATGAATAGGCCCAATATGCCTGCATTAATCCTCCATGATACATGGAGGAGAAAATCAGCAAATCGGGTTTGGCCTTTTTATATTTAAGCCTTAGCTCGTCGAAGTTTAAATCAAAGCATATTGCAAGCGCAACCCTGCCAAAATCACAATTGATGATGGGTGCATCTCTGCCGCAAAGGATGCCTGCTTTGGTGGTTTCTTCAATGACGACGTGATTCTTGTTATAGATACCGGCGACTTTGCCGGTTCGGTCGAGCATTACACTGGAATTTCGCCATGTGCCGTCCGTCATTTCTCTGGCTGCGGAATAGACGATATAACAGTGATTTTCTTTGGCAACTTTGGCGAAGAAATTTTGTATCTGGTCCTTACGTACCCGATAGTATTCGAGTCGCTTTTCGAGGCTTAAGCCGGTCGGGCGGTCACAAGCTTCAGGAACGACAATTAAATCAGGTCGGTCAGGCAGGACCTGGGCGAATCGAGATTTCCAGTGGGCAATCATCCTGTTTACAATTTTTTGCGGTTCGGTGTTGCCATTGACGTTTATCGGTCGCGGTCCGATAGTAGCTATTTTGACGATGCCTTTTTTCTTCGGTTTAGGAGCGGCGAGGCGATCTATATCGGGAGAAGTTTGTGAGATGCCACTGCTGTTATGGAATAAGAATGCACAGCAAAAAACAATTATCAGAAACAACCAACCTGGCCGTTTTTGGTTTGCTTTCGGTCTTTCCATTTTCATTCTCCGATTTTCTCAGAAGTAAAGAGGTAGCCCTCCTATGAGTTCCGAGTTTTATATAATCTGTTATGGAACAAGTTATATGGTAACATCACGGGTGACGAAAGTCAAATTATCCGGTATGTATCAGTAAAAGTTGTTCTGATTTTTTCCTATACAACCTGGGGTATGACCCAGGGT
>CAZWME010000507.1:0-4508 GCA_964634515.1 uncultured Pirellulales bacterium
AATATTGCACTTTACCTGTGAAAAAGCTGGGTGCAAGGCCGGGCTCACTCGGCTCATATGCCGGAGTTGATTTGGGGATTCCCATTATTACCTTCGAGATGCGGCAAAATGACTCAGGTCTCGATTCAAATACCCTGTGGCAGCGATATGGAAAGGCCCTCATAGCGGCAATAGTTTATCCGGAGAGAGTACAATAGAAAAACACCGGCAGTTTTATTCTTTTTTTCTATTCGCAGCCAGCCGATAAGACCTAAATCAATGTTACCCAATACAATTTTGCTTTAGTTGTCTTCTCGAATGTCAAGGTATTATTTGCGGCAAGACTTCCCATTCATCAGTGCTGAAATGATATACTGATAATCCGCTTTCAGGTGGCAGGGCAAACATCAGGGTATCTGTATCTAACTCGTAATAGAAAGGCCAATCAAAATAAACCCACCCTATGGGTCTATGTAAGGACCACACTTCTGTATCGGTATTGAAACTATATACAAAATCAAATGAGTAGAAGTAAACTAAGTCAGTATCGTTCACAGAATAACCAAAATCAGGTGCATCTGGTGGCATAAATACCCATCCGGAAAGATCGAACTCGCCTTCGACCGCTGCTGCGGCGTCTACTCGCCCGAAGCCATAGTAAATATCCCTTCCTGGATCGCCTAAGTCCAAGGCGGTTATTGCAAGTAGAGACCTCACATCAGTATTGCCAGTAACGCCGGTTGCCATGACTAACGCTGCAACTCCTGAGACATGCGGGCAGGCCATGGAAGTCCCGGTCTTTGTATTATATTTGTCATCAGGAACTGTTGACATTACACCTCTGCCGGGCGCGGCCAGCTCAACTTGTGGACCAATGCTTGAGAAACCGGCTATTACATCGCTGGCGTCTGTCGCTGAGACAGCTATAACGGAGTCATATGCGGCTGGATTAATCACAGCGCCGCCATATTCGTTGCCAGCCCCTGCTACAAGAAGCACACCGGCGCTATAGGCGGCCTCACATGCTTCTTCTTCAGAGGCCGACGGGTCGATGTCACCGAAGCTCATTGAGGCAACGTCCATATTGTTGTCTACACACCATTCTATGCCCTGGATAATGTCGCTTCTAACACCGATACCGTTGTCGTCGAAAACCTTCACGGCGTGTAATCGAGCATCGGGTGCCACACCTACCACACCTATGGTATTATCTTCGGCTGCTACAATCCCCGCGCAATGTGTGCCATGGCTATGTATATCGTTCCAGAGAAGAGGATCAGTGCTTCCATCATTATCCAAGCCGACGAAGTAAACGCCGCCACCAATATTGTCATCGAGATCCTCGTGATCGTAGTCTATACCCGTATCCAGAACCGCCACGTGCACACCTTCGCCTCTGCTTGTGGCCCATGCCGTTGGTGCATCGATCTTGTTGATACCAGAAGGGATATACTGTTCGAGCACGTGCACGATGCCATCGTCTTCGATATAAGCGACCTGGGGGTGTTCTTTGAGTTTGGCTAATGCTTGCTCAGGTAATCTGGCAGAGACGACAGGTATGATATGAAACGAGTGATGGACCTCACCGCCATAACTGCTTACAATGTTCCTACGTTGTTGAGCTACCTGCCTTCCCGTTTCTCCCTTGAAACCAATGAGTACTCTATTGCCTGGAGATTCGCCTTGTGCAAAACTCGTATCCGTAACGAACAACGCTGGGAGGCAGAAGACTGCTGCAGCCATCAATAGACATTTAGTGGAAAAGCGTCTTGATATGATTTGCTCCTTTCATAAGTAAATACACTTAATCTGTTATGGTTATGAAAACTAACCTGTCATTGAACACAACCTGAGCTACAAGCCTACAGCAATTTGTGTTTTGAAGCTCCTCACTGCTAATATGATTATAAACCGGTAGTCCATGTAATCAAGGCATTTATTCTGTACCTGAAACTGTAGCTTTAAATCAAGCCTTGCATATTCAACACTGCTTTAGCTGTCTTCTCTTATATCAAGGTAATGTTCGAGGCGACACTGTCCATTCACCGGGGCGGAAATGATATACCCATAATCCGCCTGCAGGTGGTAGGGCAAACATCATAGTACTTGTATCTGATTCGTACAAATAAGGCCAACTTACATAAACCCAACCCACGGGTCCTTCTTCACTCCACAGACTTGTAGCAGTATCATAATACCATACAGGCCCAAATGATAAGAAGTAAAGCAAGTCATCCTCATCTAATGAATAAACAAAATCACCACCACTTTCCATCCATACCCATCCGGAGAGATTGGGGACGGGGTCAGAGGCCAGTTCTGCTATCTCATCAGCAAAAAGAGCTCTGTTATATATTCTTACTTCGTCGATAGCGCCGTGGAAAAAACCTGACAAATATTGATCACCGGGTGCAGGAACATACCAATTGGCGCCGATAAGCAGGTCCTGAAAGCATTGTGTTGTTGGCTCTGGCGTTGAATGCCAATGACTAAGCAAATTTCCATTGACATATATGTTCACTTGCCCATTTGAAAGTCTTGTAGCGGCTAAATGAGTCCACGCACTGACCGCGGGATAATAGTCCGTATCAAAATGAAAGGCATCATCGCCATTATCTTCATACATCAAGAAGGCGCCATTGGCATAGGGTGAACTTGTTGGAGCAACGCCAAAATAGAAGGCTGTATGGTCTGATGTAAAGTCTTCACCCCGAGTAACAATTGCATTGTAACTTGTCGATAAATCAACCGTAGGACTAATCCATGTAGCAATAGTATATGTTGATAGTTGGAAGTCGCTGGAATAGGCAACATTGACGTAATCATCAGTCCCATCGAAGTTATAAGCACTATTGGGATTACCGAAACGGTCTGTTGTCAGCATTGCCCCAAAGACTGTCCCATCGTGACCGTTCCCGCTCGCATCGTTTGCATTGCCACTGAAAGGGTAGTAGGCTACAAGCCCATCACTTAGGTCAGCCCACGCAGAGCCATTTACCACCAAAGCAACCATAGCCAAAACAAGAATTGATTCACGCTTCATTTTCCTGTCCTCCTGAAATAAAGTTAATATCTCCCGGATGCACGAAACAAAAGAATTGCGACATGATAGTGTTTGTCCGAGGCATAGGTTTGGTTTCCGCACAGACCTGCCGGTTGCTTATATGATTATACAGAGGGAGAGAGTCAAGGCAAGCAAAATCACGGTTAAATGTTGCATTTTTAATACCTTTTGAGTTAAATTATGGTGTGGTGGAAAACGCAGTCTTTTTAATAATGTTGACAAATCGGCATTTGTTTGTATTTTGTGAGTCAGACTACAGCGGCTGGGATTACTCTGAACAAAAAGAATTTCGGGATGTAATACGGACACTCAGAGAGGTCCGGCGTCTTATACGGAAACCATATATACATAGTTAGCTGTTTCCAATGAATAATAAAATATCTGAGAGGCAATGACAAGATATCCTAGACATAGACAGAATCCTTTCAACAAAAGAACAAGAACGTATTCCAAAATCGGAGGCCTCCTTGAAGAAAATTGACTTACATATTCATACAAAAGCAACTATTTGGGATGATGGCTTTAACTATAATCTCGAAAAGCTAGAAAAATATGTCTCCGAAACAAAGCTGGATGCTATTGCAATAACAAACCATAATATGTTTGATGGTAATCAGTTTAGGACGATTGGCGAAACATTAGGAGTGGTTGTTTTCCCGGGAATAGAGGTTAGCCTAGACTGTGGCCATATATTGATAATTAGCGATTCAGCTGATTTGGGGGACTTCGAGAGCAAAGCTGAATTAGTTGATCAGAAAATAAGCCAAATTGAAGACTGCATTTCGATTGAGGAGCTTGGAAAAATATTTGGCGATTTAAATGATTATTTGGTGATACCTCATTATCAAAAAGATCCGTCTATCAAAGTTGAAGATTTAAATAAAATTTCAAGTTACGTGCAGGCCGGTGAGGTAGCGAGCGTCAAGAAATTCATCCGCGCTACTAAAGACCCATCAATGCTTACTCCTGTTTTATTTAGCGATGCGAAAATATGTGACGAGTTGGACAGTCTTCCCACAAGACAAACTTTTATAGACTGTGGTGAGTTGACCTTAAACGCCATTAAAGCATGCCTGCAAGACAAGGGGAAGGTTGCTCTATCTGAAACCGAAGGAAATGAACTATTCCAGATCTTTGAAGATGGCCAGAAGTTATCGACGGGATTAAATGTCCTTCTTGGCGAAAGATCGACCGGAAAAACCTTTACTTTGGATAAGATTGCTAAATTAAACGACAACGTACAGTATATCGAACAGTTTTCATTGGTGCAGCGAGACGCCAAAGCGAGCGAACGCGAATTTAATAATGCTCTACAAAAAAACCAAAGCCAGTTCACTGAAGATTATTTGTCTGGATTTAAGGCAGTTTTGAATAATGTTATGACTATTGACTTACAGGGAGATGAACGAGAAGTTGAGAGTTATGTCAGCACCCTTTTGAAATCCGCTGAGGAGACAGAAAGGGA
>CAZWME010000508.1:0-4491 GCA_964634515.1 uncultured Pirellulales bacterium
CCCACGTGGTATGAACGTATGTACCACGAAATGAAAAACTTTGTCAAACGTCTGCTGCGGCAAGTATGGCAATTGTCGAAACACGGCCGGCTGATTGAAGAGGATCCTAAGATAGCTGCCATAAAGCGCCTTAGAGAAAATATAGACCTTGTAACAGCAAGGGATTCATACATTCACATTTTGAAAGTAAAAGACAAACATGCTAAGAGATCTGCGAAGATTGTGGATCTTGCTGGCCGAGAAATGGTTGAGTGGCTGAACAAGATGCAGCAGGAAGCTGCAGAGGAAAGGGTGCGCCATCTTGAGCCGAAAGTGAAGATCAAGCATGATGAAATCGCCAACCAGCAGGAACTTAGAAAAAGCATTCTCGAGGAAAATGACCTTGTTTCCATTTCCGAAGAGACAACCAAGACCTTGACAAACCTTTACCAGTTGGAACTGGATGAGATTCGGATCAGTGCGCAGGTACTGAAGGAAGATACACAAGTCGCCGCATATGAGGAGGCTGTTCCAGAAGAGCAAAGTACCTATTTCAAGTCTGAAGATATCAAGAACCTAAAAACCCAAAAACTGTTCGGTGAAATCGAGTTGAAAGGATTGAAGGCTGAAAAGAGTTTCTTGGGGGATTCGATCAAGGATTTGAAGAATCAGCTTGCAAAGCTGCCTTCTCTGCAAAAAAAGCTGGATGCAATAGATATGAATATTGCCTCAACCATGCGCGAGCACGAACATCTAAAAGATCTGTACACCGAAGCCTTAGCCCAGGCTAAACTAGCCCAGAGCGAGACGAGAATTCTGCACACAGCGGTCATACCTTCAGCGCCAGTTCAGCCGATAAAGATCTACCATGTCGGGCTGACAGGAGTGCTTTCGTTAATCCTTGCTGTAGGGCTCGCTTTCCTGATGGATTTCTTCAGTGCAGGACTATCGGATTCTTCTACGATAGCAAAATCCCCGCGCAAGATGGCCAGAGCTTCTGCGTCCGACGAGCTCAAACAGACTTCGCAAGCATTTAAGGAATTTATATATGAGCTGGGAGCTAAAGGCGGAAGTCTATTCCTGCGAAGAGGGAATTCTCTGGTTCTTGCTGAATCGCTTGATCCTGGACATGCGCCTGTGACTATACCTTTACCACTTAGAAAGGACAGTGTCTTCGAGCAGGTAATGAGCACAGGGCAACCAGTCCTGATTGAGAATATCGAGCACGAGACGGGCATCCATTCCAGTGGATGGAAAGGCTACAGAGGCAATTCCCTGCTTGCGTTCCCATTATCAGGCAAAACGGGCGAGCCGGTAGGTGTTATCTCGCTTCACGACAAGGGCAAACGCCATTTCACACAAAAGGATAAAGAACGTGGCATCGAATTGCTGGGCCCCAAATTGTCTAAGCTGGTTCCAAGTGTTGAGCAATTGACTATCGTTACTGCACAAGAAACACGCTATACTGTTCTCGATACGAAACAAAAAACATTTCATCTTGATGAGTTTGCCAGAAACCTGGACGCCGAAGGCGGTAGCTTGTTTTTACTGGAGCAAGACCGCTTTGTACTCACTCAATCGCTTGATCCAGGTCATGCTCCTGCCGCAATTCCATTTCCGCTTAGGAAAGGCTCTGTGTTTGAGCAGACGATTGATACAAAGGAGCCACTGCTCATTCGTGACATTGGAAAGGATGCTGACACGATATCAAGCGGTTGGACTGGTTATAAAGACCGCTCCTCACTAGTATTTCCCATAATAGATAAGAGTGACGGGATAGTCGGTATCGTTTCGCTGCACAACAGGCGTTCCGGCCCGTTCACTGAAAATGATAAAGAACGGGGAGCTAAACTCCTGGCTTCTCATATGTCGGGCAAAACTCGAAGACACTGGCTCAGCCGAATATTACAGTACCCTATGATAATAATCTGTGCAGTAATCCTGGCAGGGATGGTTTTTTACTTCCTCCTCAAGATTGGTTTTTAACGAATGACAAAAGACATTTTTGAGACAGTAATTCTGGGAGCTGGACTGGCCGGGCTATCCGCTGCTTATCATGGTGGAGGAAGAGTTTATGAGAAAAGTGACATCATTGGGGGCACATGCATATCTCCACATATAGACGGATACACATTTGACCTGGGAATACACGTTCTGCACACCAAGAACCAATACGTACTCAAGCTACTTCAGCAGGATTTGGGGCTTACTCTGGATCAGCAGACAAGAGCAGCACAGGTATATTCCTACAATACTCTAACACGATATCCATTTCAAGCCAATACATTCGGTCTGCCCATACCTATAGCGAAGGAATGTCTGACCTCCTTCATTAAGGTTTGGTGCAAAAGAAAAGATCGCGACAATCAGGTGTTTGCCAATTACGAAGACTGGATAAAAGCCACTTTCGGAACGGGTACCGCCAGGCATTTCATGATTCCTTATTCTCAGAAGTTTTGGACAGTGTCACCGAGGGAGATAACCACGGACTGGATGGACGTGAGAATACCGGTGCCTATGTTGGATGAGGTCGTCGAAGGCGCATTGACTGATCAGAAAAAAGGATTTGGACCCAATGCCACATTCAGATATCCCCCAGCACACGGTTATGTCGCTATACCCAATGGCTTCGTGAAAAGCGGAGTAACGGTCAACCTGAACAAAGAAGCCATCCGAATCGACTTAAGCAAAAAACAAATCGAGTTTTCCAACGGCATGGTTGACAAATATGATGTTCTTATCTCAACCATCCCGATACCCGAACTGGTCCGGCTGATCGATGCACCACAAGAAATAATCAGTGCAGCCGAACAGTTAAGATACAACTCGATAATGTGCGTCAATCTTGGCATCAACAGGGACAAAATCACCAACAGTCACTGGATATACTATCCGGAAAAAAAGTATTGCTTTTTTCGGATTAGTTTTCTGACGAACTTTGCCCAGTCAATGGCACCAGCGGGCAAAAGTTCGATATCAGCTGAAGTCGCGTATTCACCCGACCATCCCATCGACAAAGACAAAATAGCCAACACCGTCATAAAGGATCTTATCGAAGCAAAAGTGCTGTGTGCACAGGACAGGATCGAATTAGTGGATCTGCGAGATATTAAGTACGCATACGTTATCTATGACCACAACAGAAATGAGAGCCTCAGCATGATAAAAAAGTTCTTCGAGAAGCATTCGGTCATCTTAGCCGGTCGGTATGGAAGTTGGGAATATCAGTGGACAGATGACGCCATACTGGATGGCAAAAGAGGCGCTGAAGAAGCGACCCGGTTGCATAGTAGCTTTGTCTAAGGACAAAGAAACACCCAAAAAACGGTTTGCGAGAGTGTAGTATTTACCAAGACACAAATGTTGTTGAAATGAGCGTGCCTTTTAAGGATCAAAAAGAGATGTCTATGTGCAAAGTTTGTGGCTCGACTATGTCTCAGCCCTTCATGGAAGTTCGCAGCAAGTACTCAAACGTAAAGGTTCAAGTTTACCAAAGCTCTCGGTGTGATCAGTGCGGCTTGATCTACATCCACCCCGATCCTCCGGTAGCGGATCTTGAAAAAATCTACAGAGGTGAGGATTACCTTGACCTGTTGTTCGACAATCCCAAATGGAGAACATGGGTAGTCCGAAACCATTGGCACCCGGTTTTGAAAGCAATCAAAGATCGGATCGGACGAGGGACAATCCTCGACGTCGGTTGCTCTGATGGTCTGTTTATGGATTTTGCAGAGCAGCAAGGCTGGAATGTCTTTGGCGTTGATGTTAATCGCGACAAGCTGCGTCGGGCCCAGCAGCACCATAGTGATTCTGCCCGTTATGGTTCGATCTACGAACTCGACTGGCCTGACAACCATTTCGATGCAATACGACTGTGCCACGTACTGGAGCACCTGACTGAGCCGAAAGAGGCCATTACCAGTCTACATCGAGTCCTTCGGACAGGTGGGATTATAAACATCGGTGTTCCGGTTCTTGATGACCGCATTTACTGGTGGTTGAGAAGACTTCCACACTCAGGTTTTTGCAAGAAGTTTACCGAGGTAGTTGCTTGGATGGACCCGCCACATCATCTGACAACATGGTCAACCCGTTCTTTGCAAAGTATTCTTGAAAACTGTGGATTCGAACTGATTTGGAAGGCATATCGTTCTGATATCTTCCCGTGGATAAAGGGATTTAAGAAACACCTTCTGTTTTTCAGAACTGTCGGGGTAGCCATGAAAACTCTTGGCTCCGGAGCCACTATCGAAGTGCTTGCCAGAAAACTTTAAGCTTACAGGGGAAAATAAAGTGCCGCCCAAACCGAGGTTAAGTGTGGTAATAGCAACGTTCAATCGTCGTGATGTTTTGAATATTACCCTTCAGAAACTAACAGAACAATCTGTTTCGCCTTCAGACTTTGAGGTAGTTGTTGTAGACGACGGCTCTGATGACAAAACTTCAAGTATGGTCAAGTCAATGATTTCCTCTATGCCGTACAGTATGCGATACTTTTATCATAAAAATAGC
>CAZWME010000509.1:0-4489 GCA_964634515.1 uncultured Pirellulales bacterium
AAAAAGAAAATGATTGAGTTTGAGTGCAAAGCTCTCAGTATCTAACACTATTATCTACCTACATAACTCCAGTTCATTAAACGCTTTAAAAAATTGTACAAATAATTTATTTTATTCGTTGACAATATAATGTTAATCGTGTATAATTACACGAAATACGATTGAAATCCTTAACAATTACGAAAGGAGAAACGATATGAACGAACTCATTGAAAAAAACAGGCGGTTGCTGCGTTTTTGCTGTGATTCCCTTCGAAGCATAGGACAGGTAGTTCTGCTTTTGGGAGTGCTTAGTGTATGTGCAATAACTACATTAGTGCTTTTATCAAAATTCGGGATCTGGAATGCACCTGAAGGTTTTAAAATGATTATCAAAATGCCGTTAAGCGTCCTCAATATTTTATTTATCGGGATAGGATTACTGGGACTGTCTCAATTTATAAAGTACCTGGTCGAAAGAGATTATAAACCAGGCTGGATACTCCGACATGGAGAAATATTTTTCTACCTGTATGCACTCCTGACAATTTTGAATATCGTTTGGGTATATACAATTGACCCGTTTGACCGTTCTCATTACATGTACAAAGGGGTGACCGTGATAATTGTATTGTTTTCTACTGCAGTAAGAGTTTTGATTCTTGTCGGATTGGGCCGGATTTTTCGGTACATTATGCCCGTTATTGAAGAGTCAAAATCGCTTGTCTAAAAGGAGATTTACAAATGATTAACATTCGACTGGATTATGTACTTTTGGACAAGCGGATGAAGCTGAAAGATTTGGCCCAGGCCACAGGCCTGGCGGTAAACAACCTGTCCATTCTTAAAACCAACAAGGCACGAGCAATTCGCTTTTCCACCTTGAACAGCTTATGCAAGGCGTTGAACTGCACACCCGGTGATTTGATTGAGTATGTTCCGGATGATGAAAACTCGTAAATTATTCCAAATGCACAACGCCAGTTGTGCGGTCCGCTTCGAGACTGGCTTTCTTGATAATATCATAAAGCTCGCGAGGTCTGTGCACCTTTTCAAACTCAAACTCCGGGTCCGATTTGTCAGTCGTTATTAACCCGACAGAACCTATTCCGACAATACAATCCAATATATTCCTGCGCATCTTCAAATCGATCACCCTGAACATATCAATATTATCGACATGTCTGTCGAGAATGCCCCGGCCCCATTCAATCCTGTCAGGTGAAATTTCGTAATAGGTCATTTTTAACTTCACGATTTTCAAAACAAGAATAAGCACAACAACCAAACCAAGCGCAAAACCGGTAATGACCCTGTACATAGCGGCAGCAGAAATCTGATCTTCGGTAAGTTTTAAGTTCAGCAAATCGTCAGCCAGCTTTTCAAGAGGAAATTTTATCAGAAGGCCGGCCAATATAATAAGGCACATACCCTTTACTATGGCCGTGGTTATTCCCCAAAGAGAAGGCCTGGCCGCAAACAGAATGTTATCTTCTGTATCCTCGCCTTCCTCATCCTCGGATAATTCCGTATTAGAAACCTTTTCTTTTTCAATGGCCCTGGCCTTATCGCCGTTTAGAAATTCCCCGCAGAACCGGCACTTGATTGCGCGGGCCCGAATGGTCTCTGCACAAAACGGGCATTCTTTAGTCTGAAAATTAATAAACACCATTCAATATATATCGGAAAAAACTCGGCTTTAGAGCAGGAGATTCTTTGCCTGTCACCTTTGAAAATTCGAATGAGTAGGTTTCTTAATTGCATAATAACTTTAAAATTCTTTAAAAAACTGCATCGAAATTTTCACTCAATAATTTTAGGCAATTTTGTCTAACATTCTGTATTCAAAAGATTTACAGAATATTCCTTCTTTTTGCTAAACCGCAATAGAATATTTTTCAACAAAAAATGTAAAAGATACTTGACAAAATGTAAAGCAAGCTTTACATTTGACGAATATAAAGAAAGAGAAAATTTAATAAGGGAGAAAAATCATGAATAGATGGCAGAAAATCGCATGGTTTAATTTGATAGTAGTCGTAGCGGGCTCGGTTATTAGTGTAGTCGCTGCAGGGACACTTCCGCCCGACGAACGTTTGATGCCACCGAACCGAATAACTGTGGTAATCATTATCACTTTGGTTCTTATAGGAATGTCAAAGACTATTTTTCGCAAAACAGACAAGCAGGTGGACTTTGATGAACGGGACAGGCAGATACACCACAAAGCAAATCTTTTCGGCTGGACAGGTTTTGGTCTTGGCATGGCGGCGACAATCATGTTTTGTTACTTTGCGGTGGGTCCCCTAGGCAGCTTCCCGCCTCTTGCTTTGCCAATAATACCTCTGGTGGGCGTAGCTTTTAAGATAATGGTGGAA
This sequence comes from uncultured Pirellulales bacterium, assembly GCA_964634515.1. Taxonomy (GTDB): domain Bacteria; phylum Planctomycetota; class Phycisphaerae; order Sedimentisphaerales; family Anaerobacaceae; genus NIOZ-UU13. The sequence goes on from CAZWME010000509.1 coordinate 2,358, forward strand.
TCCGTCGCTGCACTCATTCAGTATGGCTGGGAAATTGAGGGAGAAAAATTATGAATAAAGCACAAAAAAGGATATGGCTGAAACTTGTAGTGTCTATGTCGGGACTACTGGTCATGGCTTTTACATTAGCCGTTATAGAGATCTATAGCCTTGACATGACAGATGCAACGGATCACACAGCTTTAAGGGTGCTGGGACTGCTCTGTTCGATTCCCTTAATCCTTATTGTCATCCTGGACTGGAGTTGGAAAAAGATTTACGATGAGCGGGACAGGCAGATCGATCGTGAGGCAACAATTTGTGGTACTATAGGAGCATTCATATTTTTGGCCGGGGCGGGATGGCTTTTAACCATTACTACTAAAATGGGCTCCATTAAAGCTAGCATGGTAATCTCTTTGGTTTATTTAGCTTGCTTCGTTTGGATTCTGGTGTCTTCTGTTTTCGCTTTGATTAAGTATGGCCGGGAAATTAAAGGAGAAAAATCATGAATCAAACAAAGAAAGTATCATGGTTTTATTTTTTTTTGGGATTAGCTTGTTTTCTCATCCCGGGCTCAGTCGCCATATTTATTGCTTATGACAAGGGAATATCCTTCGCGCCTGTGCTTATGTTCACAGGCATTGTCATCTGGGGCGGCTTATTTTGGTTATTCCCTTTTACTTTCGGCAAGCTCGGCAAAGGAAAAAAGAAGGTTACTTTCGATGAGCGAGACCAGTTACTCCATAAAAGATCAGTTATGGCCGCGTATGTTGTGCTTTGGTTATATTTCGTTGCCGCATGTGTGATTGCCTGGTGCATCGTCGGTCCACATGGCTCTATCTCAGTTAACGTAATACCTCTGACACTTTTAGGGGGACTTGTCATTTTCACGCTTGCGCAGGGCCTGGCTTCCCTGATTCAGTACGGCCGGAGTGGTAAGGAAAACAAAAAGTTTGACCAAAAGATTATTTCAGAACCTCATTGTTCGAAAGGATAAACTGAATGAGTAAACTCCAGAAATCCGCATGGATCAATCTTATCGTGGTCTCAATGGGCGCGATTATGAGTGGTGCAGGTTTTTCTTTATTAGTCCTTCTAAACGCAAAAGGTATCGACCTTATATTAATTTTTTTCATCGTAGGCAGTTTAACCAGCCTGGGTGTGTATATGTTTTACCGGAAAAAGAGTCCTGAAGCGGGCTTTGACGAACGCGAGAAGATGATTTACAAGCGAGCATTCAGATTAGCTGCTTGCGCTCTAATAATATTTTTAGCCTGTGTCTGTATCATTCCATTTTTCGTTCTTGGCGGGCAAAATATCGTAAAGGTCTATTATCTGCCGTTGATATTTCTTAGTACCTTATTTGCCGCACAGTTCGTTCATTCCATGTCTATTTTAATTCAATGTGCTCTGGAGGAAAAGGATGGGCAGTAACAGACTCAGCAACAATCTTCGCAGGTTGCGCTTTGAACACGGCCAAATGACCCAGCAGCAGTTGGCCGACAAAGCAGGTGTCACCCGCCAGACAATTATCGCCATCGAAGCCGGTAAGTACGCCCCTTCCCTGCCCCTTGCCTTTAAGTTAGCCCACACTTTTGGGATCTCGATTGAAGACGTTTTTCAATACGACAACGAACAATCATAACTCGAAATATTCAAAAAGTCCTTTGTAAGGTATTTTTTCTGTAACAAAACAACAACTCAGACGTCTATTATAATGACCTACGGCACTTTTTTAAAACGTCTTCGGGCCTGTATGATGCAGAAAAAGATTGTTGCAATAATCTCTCTGGTGACATTTACAGCTCTATGCTGGGCGTTCATATTGGCCGTGAAATGGACAGACAAGACAGTCTATGTTTATGCACATAACTTTGAGTCTTCACCGGGTGTTCGCCTGATGGATCCGAACCACTTCATTTTTGAGGTAATCAGCCAGGGGACTAATCGCGTAAATGTAAAATGGGATAAAACCGAGATATATCATAAGGGCCGCTGCCGCGTGAAAATGCGTGAGAACTCACCAAATGTTCAGGTATTAGCACAAGTGAATGACGGAGAAAGCTACCCCGTCGTAATAGACAGTGGTGCCTCTACATATCTTGCAGTTACCGACTCTCTTGTACTTGATGCCAGCTTAGAGATTTTTC
>CAZWME010000510.1:0-4484 GCA_964634515.1 uncultured Pirellulales bacterium
TTGCCCCCGGAGTAAAAAGCTGTAAAAATGGCCTTTTACGGTTTGTCTTTTTCCTTATTAACTTTTTCAATAAAAACAGTTAAAATGAATATAATATCGTGAAAAGCTGGTAAGAGAAAGACGAATAAACTGTCAGTTAAGAAGTTATTTATCGGACAAAAAAATGAGCAGGCGTCACTTTTTCAAAGCTGTGTATTTGGTTGCACCAACGATGCTCGACAAATGGTCATTTTTCAGGCGAGGTACATGAGTGACCGAATCTTCCTCAAAACTTGTTCGCATCGATCCTTTTCGCCTTCATATGGAGCGCTGTGGCAGGATGGTTACTGATGCAACCATCTATGCTTCAGAAGCCATTAAGCTCGAACCTGATGCGGTAAGTCAGCTTTGTGATGCAGCGTCTCTGCTGCCTGCTAAAAAGGTTCTGGCCACTGCTGATATCCATGTTGGTTTCGGCATACCTATCGGGGCCGTATTGGGGCTTCAGGACGCAATTATGCCTCCTGCTGTCGGGTATGACATAAATTGCGGGATGAGGCTGTTGCGCAGTCCCTTTTCAAGAGGCGATATTGATACCGACAAAATTGCAGCCGATATAGCCCGTGACATTCCGCTTGGCGAGGGCAGGGAAAATTTGCAATTGGGCAAAACCCAAATTGAGACTGTTATAAATAAAGGTGTTTCTTCTATACCGGATATTGCCCAAAGAAGCAACCACCGGGTCTGGGAGGCCTTTGATCCGGACCAGTTCGCAGATGACATTCAAAGAATCGAAGAAAACGGCTGCTTGCCCGCCGAGCCGGCAGCGGTTCCAAAAAGCGCAGTACAAAAAGGATGCAATCAGCTCGGTACGCTTGGAGGAGGAAATCACTTTATTGAGATACAATATGTCCAGGAAGTCTTCGACAATAATTTAGCGAAGGGCTTCGGCCTTTTCAAAAACCAGCTCGTTGTAATGATACACTCGGGCTCTCGCAGGTTCGGCTATGAAATCGCCGATGAATATATGAATGTTGCCGCCAGGATACCGGAGAATGTCGACCGCAAAAAAATGCTTTCCTATCTGCCGGCTGAGAGCAGGGCGGGTAAAAATTATATACAGGCGATGGGAGCGGCTGCCAATTTTGCCTTTGCCAATCCCCACACTATGGCTGTGCCGGCAACACGCTGAATTAACAGGAAGTATGGTCCCACGCCGCTGTCGCTCGTTTATGATGTCGCTCACAATATGGCAAAGCTCGAAACCCACGGCGGCAGTCGCCTTTGGGTCCATCGAAAGGGCGCCACTCGTGCTTTCGGTCCGAAGCAGATGGCCGGCGGTATTTTTGCCCGGACCGGTCAGCCAATAATAACTCCCGGCTCAATGGGCACCGCAAGCTTCCTTCTTGTTGGGACCGGTGATTCCGAGGAGTCTTTGAATTCAGTCAACCACGGTGCCGGCAGGGTCATGAGTCGAACCGCCGCCCGTGGGAAGGTCCGTAAAGGCAGAATTATTACACCGGCTCAGATTAGCGATGATCAGTTCAAACGCAGTATGAAAGGCATAAAAGTCATTGCAGGAAATAAAAGCAAAATAAAAGAGGAAGCGCCCGGCGCTTACAAAGACATAGAGGAGGTCGTTCGGATTGTCATCGAGTGCGGCTGGGCCAAAGCCGTTGCCCGAATGGTACCTTTAGCCGTATTAAAAGGCTAATCCCGGAACTTCCTTATGAAGAGAAACAATTTGATATTGTAGAGAAATTGAAAGGTAAAAAAATGCTTCATGACATTTTAAGTGGGAAATGTAAATCCTGTATTGTTGTTTTGTCAATTTTGGTTTTTGTTTTAATGTCACCGCAGACAATATCTGCTGCGGAAAAGGTTTTTGAAGTTGACGTTCGTACGGACGTAAAGATTCCAATGCGGGATGGCGTTGGGCTTTCGGCACATATTTTCCTGCCAAAAGCAGATGGCAGGTTTCCTGTTATACTGGTTCGCACACCTTACGGCAAAGGGAATGAAAAAAACGGTGATGGTCTTTTCTATGCCTCCAATGGCTATGTTTTTATCAGTCAGGACTGTCGAGGCAAGGGGGCCTCTCAGGGTCAATGGGAGCCTTTTGCCAATGAAGATGCCGATGGCCGGGACACTCAGAAGTGGGTTCTCAATCAGCCCTGGTGTAACGGTAAAATCGGCACCTCCGGCGGTTCCTATGTCGGATTTACACAATGGATGCCGGCACCTAATGCGGGTGAGCATTTCAAGGCAATATTTTGTGTTGTACCCCTTATAGATACATATAGTGATGCGGCTTATGTTGGTGGAGCATTTAATCTAGCGCTATTGATGGGTTGGGGCAGCATGGTCTCATATGGCCCGGGGGAAGCAGTTACCATACTCGGTTGGGGAAGTGGTGACTGGAGTAAGGCTTACCGAACCCTGCCTCTTTGTGAATGGGACCGGGCAATTGGCCGCAAAGTCCAGTATCTGCGTGATTGGGTTGCCCATCCGGAATTTGATGATTACTGGGCCAAACGCGGTGTGCGTAACCGCTGGCAGGATATCACTGTACCTATCTTTGCTGTGGGCGGCTGGTATGATATTTTCGCAAAGAGTGTCTTCGACCATATCAATGCTGTCAAGTCAACATCTCGTTCGCTTAAGGCTCGAAATCACCAGCATGTGCTGATGGGTCCCTGGGGACATGGAATAAGCCAGAGTGGTAAAGTCGGTGATTTGGATTTTGGCAAAGATTCTGTGATTAAACTGCATGAAATTCAGACGAAATGGTTTGATTACTGGTTGAAGGGTAATGATGCCGGAGATTATAAATGGGCGCCTTTCCGTATTTTTGTTATGGGTCGCAACCAATGGCGCGATGAGCAGCAGTGGCCCCTGGAGCGGACCCGATTTACACCATATTATTTTCACAGCCGGGGTTCGGCAAACACTCTTAAAGGGGATGGGAGATTAAGCACGATTAAGCCCGGCAATGAATCCTTCGATAGATTTGTGTACGATCCGAACAATCCCGTTCCAACTCTTGGCGGCTGCAACCTGGTTGGCTGTCCTGCCGGGCCAAGGGACCAGACCAGGGCCGAGAATCGCAACGATGTTCTTGTTTTCACAAGTCACGAACTGGAAACCGGCCTTGAAGTTACCGGGCCGGTAAAAGTAATCCTTTATGCCGACAGCTCTGCGACAGATACGGACTGGACGGCAAAATTAGTCGATGTCCATCCCGACGGTCGTCCCATCAATCTTTGCGATGGTATTATGCGGGCACGATACCGACAGTCGATGCAAAATCCGACGTTGATTCAGCGGGGAAAAATATATCGATATGAGATTGACTTGTGGGTGACAAGTAACGTTTTCTTAGCCGGGCATAAGATACGGGTTGAGATATCCAGCAGCAATTTTCCCCGTTTTGACCGAAATCCTAACACGGGAGCCGATTTTGGTAAGAGTGCAGAAATAATAAAGGCAACACAAACCATCTATCATGACCTGGAACATCCTTCGCACATCCTTTTGCCTGTGATTCCTTAAGCCCCGGTACCTATTCTCGTGACCCCTGTTTCCGTGTGAAAAACAGAATCAATAGCCGAATGCTATGAGCCTTAAGAGTTGTCATTTTCTCGTTATAGCAGTTTCATCTTCCATTGGTTATCTGACGTGATCCCGCGCAGAATCTGGCTTTACCAAAGATGGAGTGAATTTCAGTTAGGGAAGTTGGATATATTTTTTTCAGAAACTAATAATTGAGAAGGCCTCGCCAGAGAAATTTTGGCAGGTTGAACTGGTTTCTTTCCAATTTTTGTATCGCCTCTTTAATTTCGCCCTGACAAAGGTTTGTTTCATGGTCGCATGGCTGGCCTGTCACGAGGTTCCTGAGAAAAGGCAAAGCACGTTTATCGCCGAGTTGTCCCAACGCCCAGAAAGCATGATTGTTCGCGCTGTAAAGATGGGCATCGTAACCATATTCTTCTGTTTCCACGGACATCATCAAGGCTTCTACTTTATCACCGGGATACTTTTGTGTAGCTACTTTACAGACCTTTTTTACAGTCAGTTCAATCCAGAGGGAAAACAGGATTATCCCAACCACACAAACAAGTAATACAATCAGTATTCCCTTGAGAAGAATCCTTCGTAAATGCGATTTTGATTTCAACGACATTACTTTTTTGTTCTTTTCATTCATGTTTGACCTCCTCATTAAATATCCTGTTTTTCTTTCCAGGCATTAACGGCATCGCTGAACTTTTCATCGATGTGCTGTACAAACCATTCGTCAATAATCGATTTTTTGAATCGCCACTCTTTTCCTAATTTTGCAGCAGGTATTTTCTTTTCCTGCGCCCATGTGTAAATCGTCTGAGGTTTCAGCCTAAGATAAGCAGCAACCTCTTCCAATGTCATAATGTCGTTATCCACTATTTATCGACTTTCTCTGTTTGATTTGTAATGTCCTGAGAAACAGGCTCATTAACATCTTTTTT
>CAZWME010000511.1:0-4482 GCA_964634515.1 uncultured Pirellulales bacterium
ATGATTTTATACGGGTCCGTATCATCGAAAGGATAATTGGCCCGGTGCTCGCCTTTCATCAGGCCGCCTGCTATGGCAAAATTGTCGATCCGGCCGGTTTCTTCACACTTTCCAAAGGCATAAGGAATCGAGACCTTCCGGTTCGTCTCGATACGAGGCGCCCAGAATTCGTCGGTCAATTCGACATTGATGAAAGGTACCGGTTCGATAGGATAATCTTCATTAAACATATTCTCTTCAGCGGCACCGCATACCTGAACACCTGTTACAAGACAAATTACAATTATTAATATAGCTCTCTCTTTTACCCTCATGATATGCTCCTTTATACTTTTGGTCGTTTTGCTCGGCACGAAAACTCTCAGAGAATTTAGTGCCTATTCGTGCCGATAGACATCCCAGCCCATATAGTTTTCAAGGGCTTCTGCTATTGCGTCGGCTTTTTCTATCTTGTTTACAGCAACGTGATGTTCGAAGCCCATCCTGCATATGTATTGCAAAAGCCTCTGAAGATTTGCAATCTTCATCACGCCATATCCGCCGAATGTATCGAGTTTGTCGTTTGTAAATTCACCCTCACCAACGTAAACGCTGATGATACCGGCGCTATCGTTGGTAGCGGTCCTGCAGAAAGTCGCCTTGCCCGGTGCTATCCTGCCGACAACGGTTCCGTAAGTATTGTCCTTTCCGACGGAGCCGGCAATAATCTCCTGGTAGTCCATTTTAGAACTTTTGAAGAATGACTTTGGCAGATTGCTGCAATGGAACAGGACGGTCTTGTCGGGATCGGAGCCGTAGTTATTGTTCCAGTCCAGTAGCGCGCTGGGTGTGCCCCCGGCCAATTGAAGAATGTACATCCCCAGCAAGCCCGTAATATCGACCTCGCACGCACTCGGAACCAGCGACTCGCTCATCATGCTCATAAGTGTACATGGTACTATCCCAAAGAATTCCTCAAGAGAAGTCCAGCATTGGATGGCCGTACCGTCAAGCTCGGTCTCTCTAATCCATCTATCCACAACATATCCGAATTTGGCCATCTTTAAGAGTTTGTCGGCGGGGATTGAATCGGTAGGGATATATTTCATAATGGCATTCAATTTTCTCTTCACCGCCCTGTCGTTATCACTAAGCCGGGCGACTCTTCCAAGGATTTCGGATAAATCTATCGTCTCAACCGAAATGCCGGACAGCTCAAGGATTTTTTCACTGAAACGAACGGTATTGAAGGCGCCCGTGCGGGCCCCGATAGCGCCAAACCTGGCGTTCTCTAAGCCTTTGATAATTCTGCACACCGAAGCAAAATCGCTCAAATCTTTTTTGAATTCAGCCGATGCAGCCTTAACTGTGTGTGAGCCGGTCAGCGTAAATGGAATACCGGCTTGCCTGAGATTGTTACAAGCACTCATCTTGCCGCAGAAAGAATCCCGTCTGTTGGCTATGGTCATTTTGTCCTGAATGTCCGGTTCGGCGTGGATTAGAATCGGGACATTAAGCCCTGAGCGTTTGATTGTCTCGGCCACCCCCTTCTCGTCGCCGAAGTTCGGCAGTGTTACGATTATTCCGTCAATCTTGCCGGCCTTTTCTGAAAAAAGCGAGGCGCATTTCTTGGCATCCTCGAAAGTCTCAACCGCGCCGTATTTCGTCTGCTGCATTGATAAAGCGACCGAGTTGAAACCATTTTTCTTAAGCACATCGAGTATATTTTTTCGTCCCTGCTTTGCTAATGCATCCGGGAAAAAACCTCTGTTTCCGACGATTACTCCGAACGTTGTTTTTCTCATCTTTATTTCTCCTAAAAAAATTCAAGAGACAAAATTAAATTTGGCCGTAATAAGCATCCTTACCGTGTTTACGAAGGTAGTGTTTGTCAAGAAGGTCTTTACTAATAGGCCCCTGCCCGGGATTTATAGTTATTGTGCCAAGAGCCATTGTCGCCGTCTGCTCTAACACAACCATAGTCTCGACAGAAGCAGCGGCGGATTTGCCCCATGTGAAAGGGCCGTGGTTGGCCACAAGCACCGCTGGCATTTGCATTGGATCCATACCGGCAAATCTCCTGACAATACACTTGCCCGTGTTTAGCTCATAATCACTTTGTATTTCATTTTCCGTCATTACCTCAGTAACAGGAACCGCCCCGTAAAAATAATCGGCGCCGGTTGTACCGAAACATGGAATTTCCTTACATGCCTGTGCCCACATAGTTGCTCCGACGGGATGGGCATGGCATATACCGCCGATAGTGTCGAAATTTCTGTAAAGTTCAAGATGGGTCGGTGTGTCCGATGAAGGATTGAGTGTCCCTTCGACAATATTTCCATCCAAATCGAGCAATACTATTTTCTCGGGTGTAAGCTCATCGTACATAACACCGCTGGGTTTTATGGCTACCATACCCTTTGAGCGGTCTATTTCGCTGGCATTGCCCCAACTGTAAATAACGAGCCTTTGCTTTTGCAGTTCAAGGTTTGCATCGCAAACAGCTTTTCTTAAATCTTCGTACACAGCAAGCCCTTTCTTCAAATCACACGCTGTCTTTTATATCCAAAAGCTCTTTCATAACATTTGCCAGTTTCCCGGAGTAATCCATTGTACCAAAGGCATCGTGTAACTGCATATAAAGGACATATAGTTTTGTATAGATTTTGTGATTTTCCGGTATAGGCTTATAAGTAGCATCTTTAATTCCGCACATGGCCTCTTGAGCCTCGGAGAAATTATCGTATCCGCCGGCGTTCTTGCCTGCTGCCACCGCCCCGGCTATACATGAACCAAGCGCACAACTCTGGGCCGAACGGGAAATGTTCATCTGTCTTCCGGTTACGTCGGCATAAATCTGCATAAGCAGAGGATTCTTTTCAGCAATCCCCCCGCAGTTTATTACTTCTGAGACTTTAACGCCGTATTCCTCGAATCTGTTAATTATTGTAAGGGCCCCGAACGCTGTTGCTTCTATCAGTGCCCTGTAAATCTCTTCCGGCCGTGTATGCAGTGTTTGCCCAACTAATAGTCCCGTAAGTCTCTGGTCAACGAGTATTGTTCTATTGCCGTTGTTCCAGTCGAGCGCCAACAGGCCGGACTGACCCGGTTTTAGCGTCGCCGCCCTTTCGGTAAGAGCTTCATGAGAGCCGGCCTCTTTTCCGCCGGCCTGAATATAATTGACGAACCAGTTAAAGATGTCACCTACCGCGGATTGACCCGCCTCAAGCCCGAAAAAGCCCGGCAGGATGGAACCATCCACTATACCGCATATTCCGGGTACGTCCGCCAGTTCCTTACCGGACTCAGATACAAGCATATCACATGTACTTGTACCGATTATTTTAATCAGTTTGCCCGGAGCGATACCGGAACCGACAGCACCTAAATGAGCATCGAAGGCCCCCACCGCTACGGGAATACCAACGGGCAAACCGAGCTTCTTTGCCCATTGCTCCGTAAGCGTTCCCGCCTGCGTTTCTACCGTATAGGTTTCTTCATATAATCGGTCGCGAAGTTCCCCGAGCTTGGGATCGAGTTTTGCCAGAAACTCTTTTGCAGGCAACCCGCCCCACTGATTATTGAACATAGCTTTATGGCCGGCGGCACACCGGCTTCGTTTAATCATATCCGGCTTTGCCGTGTCCGTCAAAACCGACGTTATATAATCGCAACATTCTACCCAGCTATATGCCGCATCGAAAACCGCCGGGTCGGTCCGCAGACAGTGAAGCACCTTGCTGAAAAACCATTCCGATGAATATGTCCCGCCGCACTTGGCGAGGTATTCCGGATGTTCTTTTTGGGCTGATTCGGTGATCTCCGCCGCCTCGGCATGACCGGTGTGGTCTTTCCAAAGCCAGGCACAGGCGTTCGGATTGTCCTTGAACGGTTCTAACATGCTCAAAGGCGTGCCGTTTTCATCCACGGGGATTGGCGTCGAACCTGTTGTGTCAATGCCTATGCCTATAACCTGCTTGGCATCGAAATCCTTGTCGGCTTTCCTTGCCTGGGCAATTGCCTGTTTTATAGTAACCTCAATGCCCTTTAAGTAGTCGGCAGGATTTTGCCTTGCCAGGTTATGGTCGGCCGAATCAAGAATAATGCCGGCTTCGCCCGTTTCATATTCATATACTGCCGTGCCTAACTCGTTACCGTTGGCCACATCAACCAGCAGGGCTCTTACAGAGTTTGTCCCGTAATCAAGTCCGATTGTATATGCCATAATTTGCCCTCTAAAAAAGTTAATTATCCCTCCGCTGATAGTAAGTGCTTTTGCCTGATTTGTCAAGAGTGCAATCCGTCTTTGAAAATTCCGGATTTAACAAAATAATTCAATGGTTTGTGGAATTATCTCATAGGCACTGGGCCGAAAAAGGGAGCAGATCAAGGCTTAAGCGCTTCATGGTACTTCTTCCACAGTCGCCTGGCCACCGCCACACTATCACCACTTGGCTCAGTGGGATACGTTTCCTGCCCATTTGACCATTCGGCCATCCA
>CAZWME010000512.1:0-4458 GCA_964634515.1 uncultured Pirellulales bacterium
TTTTAAATCTTAAATTAATGTAGGTTGTATCTTATTTTTTATTATTGGTGCCAACTGCAACCACCGGTCAAAGTGACCACCCAATACCAATTTAAATTGACCACCTTCACCGGAGCAAAGTGACCACCTCATATTTCCATCAAACAAAGAACTCTTTTTAGACTGTCAGTTATTACTCAAATTTAATTATTTTCCGATCTAATCATATTTCTTTTTTTCCTCATTGATTCACCAGCCAGCTCGATTCGGTGCGATTGGTGTATCAGCCGATCCAGGATTGCGTCAGCAATCGTTTTCTCTCCAATGATATCATACCAGGCTTTCACGGGTACTTGCGAGGTTACTATCATTGATCCTTTATTGTGTCTGTCTTCAATGATCTCCAACAATGCAATTCTGTTTTGGTTATCGAGAGGTTGCAAGCCAAAGTCATCCATGATTATTAAATGCTGACGTTCCAGTTTTGCCAGTTCTTTCAGGTACGAACCATCTGCTTTAGCCAGCTTTAGCTTTGAAAAGAGCTTGGTGGTATTAAAGTACATGGTCCGGTAACCTTCAATGCATGCCTGATATCCCAGTGCTGTTGCAATGTAGCTTTTTCCGGCACCCGTGCTTCCCGTGATCAGGATGTTCTCGTTGTTTTCAATATATGTACACTCAGCCAGTCTGAGAAGCTGAGTCTTTTCAATGTTACGGGTCTGCTCATAGATTACATTCTCAATGGTTGATTTGTAATGGAAGCGGGCATTTTTTATGGCTCTTTCTATTTTACGGTTATTGCGGTCGTCCCACTCAGCATCGGTTAGCATCGAGGCAAACTGATCGATGGTATAATCGTCTGTTTTGCCTGTTTCAATGGCAGTTTTAAAAGCTCCATGCATTCCATAGAGCTTCATCTGCTTCATTTTGGATAGTGTTATTTCATTCATTATTAATTAAATTAAGTATTAGTGGTAATAGTTTTCTCCCCGTATGTTGTTATGAAACGGGAGCTCCTGGTCCTGCTCAGGTTCAGTGTTAAGCTGATCCAGACCGTTCTCCAGTATTTTTTGGATGATCTTATAGTTATAGATATTATGGTCGATTGCCCGTTTGCAGGCATTGCTAAGTCTGTCTTTGCCAACCTTTTTGACAAATGATAGCACTCCCATGCAGGATTTATAGGCTTGCTCAGGATGCTGCTTAATTTCTAAAAGACCAATAATAAATTCTTTTACACTTTCATCAATCGAAGCGGCCCAATTGATAAAACGCTGGGGTGTCCATTCAGTAACAAACTGATGTGCGCTGGCCAGGTGTTCAACAATGGTGGTGTAGTTATATGGTTTTAGCTGCCTTGTGTGTGTTGCTATCCGGTTGTATTTGTAAAAGATCTCTACTTTTTCTGAAGTAAAAACCAATTTTACTTTTTTGCGGATATACTGGTATGGGACACTGTAGTAATGCTTGTCTTTAGCTAGCATCACATGTCCGTTCTGCATAACCGTTGCGAATGAAAACTGCTTGATCTCGTAACGTTCCTGTGGAAGTGGCATGAGTTTATCTTTTTCATCCTCAATAAAAAGCTCTGAGCGTGAATTTGGCCTGCCGCTTAGTTTCTTGTTATTATGCACCTTTAGTTCCTCCCAGATTGCTTTATTTAAGTCTTTAAGACTATGAAAGTTCTTTCCTCTAAGGCTTGGATAAATACGTTGATAGAGTATTTTAACCGCACCTTCTACCAAAGATTTGTCGCGAGGTTTATATGCTCTTGCCGGAAGAATGGTAGTACCATAATGCTCTGCAAAATCAAGAAAGGTCTCGTTTAGAGTTGGTTCATACTTGCTACTCTTGGTTACCGCCGACTTTAGATTGTCAGGGACTATTGCTGCGGGAACCCCTTGAAAATAATGCAATGCATTCTCAACTGAAGCAATAAAGTCTTCCTTCTTCTGACTCATGGAAGCCTCAGCATACGTATACTGACTGGCTCCAAGAATAGCCACGAAAAACTGAACTTCTGTTATTTCTCCGGTTTCTTGGTTGGTAAGCTCCAGGAGCTTGCCTGCATAGTCAATAAACACCTTGTCACCGACTTTGTGATTCATATGCATGACCGGATTGACTTTCTTGCTCCATTTTAAATAATAATGCCCAAACTGACTGGACTTAAGTCCATCAGGATGTATTTTCTGATACTCTTCCCACATGAGCTGCTTAGTGACTCCCGTCTTTTTTAACTCCCGCTCCATGTATGGGAAGAAATTATAGACGCCCCGTAATTTTGGAGTTAAAACTTCCTCCTGACTTTTGCTAAACAACCTTTCCAGGTCAGCGTCACTTTTGTTATTGATATCTTCAATGGAAAGATTTAATAACTGATAGAGAGCTATATACTTTTTAACGGTATTTCTTGAAAGCGACAGGTATCTGCTAATGAATAACTTGCTTTTGCCCTGATGGTGCATTTGGATAACTTTTCTAACTTTACTCATGTCTGTTAATTTATTGGCCATAATTCATGCTTTTTGGGATAAAGCACATGAAATTACGGCTTCAACAGTCTTAGAAAAGTTCTTTGTTTTGGGATGGTCAATTTGCTCCGGTGAAGGTGGTCAGTTTGCTCCGGAATCAGGTGGTCAACTTCGACCGGCAGGGATGGTCACTTTACTCCGGTATTAGGTGGTCAATTTCACCGGTTTTTCCACTATATAATCCGTTTCGTGAGCGGACCCCAAGATTGTAAATATAATTGTATTGCTTGGGCTGCTATGTGGTCACTACCCCTACTGTGAATGTTTATTCCTCCTTTTTGGACAATGGTATCATATACCCACAGGTAATATTTACGCCCCTGTTTTTTTCTATAGCTCCCTCGTAAGTACTATTCTCATCATCCTTCACCATATTGATAAATCCATGATTGTAATTTATATTTAAAAAGATATCGCCCCTCCAGGCTTTATAACTGATGCCGCCTCCTAATACAAGGCTTACATCCAGTTGATTCATCCCTGCTTCTTTGAAATCTTTGAATTTAATTTTCTCATCAAAACTTTCAGATTGATACCCGTTTTCATCATTTATCTCTATTTCAGCTTTTGCCCTGCCACTTAAAGCATATCCAATACTTGACCCAACCGCAATATAAGTACTTAGCTTATTCTTCGTGATGTAATATTTTGCCTGGATTGGCAATTCCAAAAAATTGATTCTGCTCCATCCATCAATATTTGCATATGTATTTAAAATATTATATTCCGTTTTTAATTTATAACCTTTTTGATGGTAGGTTAATGCCGTAAACAATCCAAACCTCTCAGATAATTGTATTTCCAGGGGAATTCCAACAATTAATCCAATAATAGTTTTTAGTTCTTCTTGTGTAGGTGGTAATATAAATGGATTATTTGAATAGTCCGCCTTATGCTTGATTTTGCAAATGTTGGTTCCAAATGTCAGTCCAATTGATACCTGACTAAATAGATAGTTGTTAAAAAGTAAACTTAAAATGAGTATTACGATCTTCTTCATTTTGAAAGGGTTCTATTATTTAATTACTGTCTTCTACTATTTCATAATAATTAGAATCCGAAAATTGATATTGAATTATTCCATGGCGATGGGAATAGTACATCAATTTTGGCAAATTATCCGGCATGTCTAGGTTATAAATAGAATAAACTGAATTATAATTTGTATTCCCGATTGTCATATTAATTGTTGTATCCATCTTGGTTATCGGGGGAAAATAGTTTCCGTCAATTGAAATACTTGTTGCAGTCATATGGCTAACAGAGAAAGACTTATAAGTGCTATTAGTATTAATGTCATTGTATTTTATTATAATTCTTTCATGATAATACCTTTTATCTTGCACTTCATAGACGTTGTAAACTTGAACGATAAATTTATCTAACTTTTTATTTGTATTATTAATAAAAACTATGGTATCATTATTGCTGAATAGAGGCTTATCGTTTTGAGGAATATCGTAATATATTTTTTGTTCGCAAGTTGTTAACAGAAAGCAAAGAAAAATTAGTACAATTAAAAATTTCATAATCAAATATATATAATAATTATATTGGTATAGTTTAAATCTTCTGTATATAACTTCATAGTATATGAACCAGGCTGCAAACTAGATATATCTATTTCTTGAACAGTCTGATTTATTAAACCAGATAACATAATATTTTCATCAACATCATTCACTATATCAAAATTAACTGGCAAGTATTCATTATTAACAGAAATTTTTAGCTGACCTTCAGCTGAACTTGGTAATATTGATGCTTCTAATTCTATGCCTTCCAAAATGTAATTATCTATCTCGAAATTTTCTTCGACTAATGGAGGCATTAAATAATCAGGATTAGCGGCCTTATTATTAAAATCTGATTGATTACTAGCTACACTCTTTGAAAAAGTCTGGTTGCATACCACTACATCCTTTTGAGTATAAAGTCCTGCACT
>CAZWME010000513.1:0-4452 GCA_964634515.1 uncultured Pirellulales bacterium
TTCTAATATTGAAGACTATCTCCTGGGCGGACGCGGCATGGGCTCGTGGGTCACGGCGCTTTCGGCACAGGCCTCCGATATGAGCGGCTGGCTCCTGATGGGCCTGCCCGGGGCGATTTACTTAGGCGGGATGGGAAAGACATGGATTGCGACAGGCCTTTTCATCGGTACTGTCCTGAACTGGAAGCTGGTCTCGGCCAGGCTCCGTGTTTATACGGAAAAAACAAAAGCGATAACACTCCCCTGCTTCTTTGAGGCACGTTTCAGGGACCCAACCGGCATGCTTAGAATCGTTTCGGCGATAATTATACTTATTTTTTTCGCCATATACGCTTCTTCAGGACTCGTGGCAACGGGAAAACTTTTCGAATCGACCTTTAATGTCCAGTATCACCTCGTCGTAATAATTGGCGGACTTGTCATAATCGCTTACACGTTCATGGGCGGTTTTCTGGCCGTATGCTGGACCGACCTGCTGCAAGGCGCATTAATGGTCTTTGCGATAATTATAGTTCCGCTGCTGACCTACAATTCCGCCGGTGGAATTAAGGCAATAACAGATGCGATGGCGTCAAAGGACATATCGACAAGCCTAATGCCGCAAGGAGGCACATTGGCTGTTTGTATATGCATGATAATATCCAGTATGGCCTGGGGTCTGGGCTACTTCGGCCAGCCGCATATATTGGTGCGATTTATGTCCATCAAATCGGTGGATAAACTCGGAAAATCAATGGCCATCGCTATTGTCTGGGTATTTCTGTCGCTGTGCGGGGCGGTAGTTATCGGCTTGATAGGTATTGCAATGTTCGATGGACTTACCGGCGGAGAAGAGGAAAAAGTATTTATTTTTATGATAGGCGACCTCTTTAATCCGTGGTTCGGCGGCATATTGCTTGCGGCCATTTTCTCTGCAATTATGTCAACCATAGATTCTCAGTTGCTTGTTTCCTCCTCGGCCTTATCGGAAGACTTTTACTGTAAAGCGATAAAAAGAGAGGCCTCCGATAGGGAAATTATTTTAGTTGGACGGGGCTGTGTCGTTATCATTTCAATTGTAGCGTTAGTTATGGCACTGGACCGCAACAACACGATTCTGGAAATAGTCTCCTACGCTTGGGGCGGTTTCGGTGCGGCCTTCGGGCCGTTGGTCCTTTTCGCACTGTTCAGCCGAAAGACAACTTGGCAGTCGGCATTAGCCGGTATGGTAACCGGAACGGTCGTTCTTGTCTTATGGAAACAAGTTGGCTTAAGCGACACAATGTATGAAATCGTCCCCGGCTTCATCGCAAACTGTCTGACAATGTTCTTAATCAATCTCTTCATCACACAAAAAGACCACGCCATCCTGCAGGAATTCGACGATGTCCTAAAAATATGTAACGTGCGATGAATCGCACCAATAAAAAATAGAATTATAATCATCCCTCCTGTTACTTTACGAAATTTCCCCAATACATTGATCATCGTACATGCAACCCTGCGTGGTTGCCTGTATATGTTATACAACGAGTCATTACCGTGAGACCTGCTATAAGCGTTTTCGCCTGGGTAATGCTTCAAAGACCTCGCAACAAAAGAGAAATAAACAGGCTGCAGCTTCGCATCGCTGAATTGATTGAGACAATCAAAGAAAAATAATGTTACCCCATTTAATGAGTTCGTCTATTCGATGGGCATTTACTTCCTTTAGTAGGGAATTGAGAAGCTCTGATAATTTCGCCAGTCCCCTTTTTTCGAAAAAAAGCTAATGTAATAAGTTAAGTTAATATGCGTGCTGAAAAGCGAATCTATACCATTTTACGTCTTTTGAGTAGCCAGCCGGAAAATGTCAAGCCGAAGCTGCCGAGAATAACAGCAGAGGGGACGGGGACAAGTTCAACGGATACTTTGTCCAGCATAACTGTTGTATTTGAATCGTCGTCATAGTCGTGCTTCAGGTCAAAAACTAATACAACCTCTTGGCCAGCCAGACTCGACACATCATAAGAAAAAGTGTCATCAAAAGAAGTATCACCAAAGTCCGAACTTAATGTGTAGATAGGATTTCCGTCCAATGATGCTGTAAATACATCCGTCTCACCACCATCGGTTTCCATCAGGAAGTCGAAAGAAAGAGTCAATGATTCTTCGTCCAATAAAAACGATTGGCTTAATGTGCTGTGCTCGAATACTTTATCCGTGTCGGAACTGAATAATGCCGCGCCTGTAGGCGTAGGCCAATGTGTCACGGAACCCAATGTGACGTCCCATGAACTAAGGTCAAAAGAAAAATCTCCGTTCGTCAAACCGGCAGGTGCCGACTCCGCTAAGACCAAAAGGGATATAAAGCCCACAGTAATTGACGTGAAAATACTTCTTTTAAGCATTGCTCAACTCCTCCCTGAATATCATGTTACACGTGTTCATCAACACATCATGCTAATTACATGATTATAAACAAATGTAAACTCTGAGCAAACGGAAAATATATAATTTTAACAATAACAATTTGTTGGTGACTGATGAACCACACCAATCATGAAAGGCAAGTCGGTAGGATGGCCAATTCGCTTGCCTATGCTGTAAAATTAAACGCAAAACAGAAAGGAAATAGCGGGCCGAGAGGAGGAACGGAGGTGTGGTAACTCAGCCCGCTATAAATGCGATTTATATTATATTCAAAGAAAAAAAGACCCTGCAGGAGGAAAATACGAGATAATCCCCCCGGTTTGTGAAAGGCAAAAAGTATTGTATTTTCAGTAATCTCTATATTTTCTCAACCACATCGGCCAATTGTTAGGCTGGACACCTCCGGCGATTGTCCAGGGCCCGTTCGTCTCGAACTGACGGTGCCATTTCAGCGTCCATAATTGCTTAATGGAAACCTTACGCGCCGACCAGTCGGCAAACAGACAGTATTGTGCCCCACCGTGCCGATTAACGCATAGCCGCTGCATCTCATGGTTGTTGGGCCCCAGCACCGGCGTGCGGTCACCAAATTCAAAGGGTTCGTCCGTGGGTCTTGGCCACCCATCCACCCACCAGCTCTCGGTAAAAACAGGGATATTGTGGGTTCCCCGAACCTGATGGGTTCGCCAGTAGTTCTCGGAAGGACCTCGACCCCAAAGGTTTGTTAATCCGGCCGGGATATTACACATCCAGCCGTTTGGAGCGTAGCTGCCCTCATCTCCGCCGGTTGATTCACCGGCCCGCCATGCATCGAAAGGAGTCGCCGCAGGCCGCCGGCCCGATCCATCCGGTAAGATAGAACGGTACTTTGTGGCTGTCGGGCACAGCCACATCTTCTCGTCCTTTGACAGCGGCCACATACATTCTCGCCACCATTCGCCCCCGCCCATACCCGACGATGAGCCACCTAAATGCCCGCTGTAGAAATAGCCGTCGTTGTCCTGTGTGTACAAAGCAAATACCAGGCCCCACTGATGTAAATTGGACTTGCATGCCACACCCCGCGCCTGGCGCCGAACCCGCCCAAGAGCGGGCATCAGGATCGATAGCAAAAGCGCGATAATGGCTATGACCACCAGAAGTTCTATTAATGTAAAGCCACTGGGCCGATGGTCTTGCTTAAATAAAGAGCTAAATCCTCTTCGTGGCTTATTAATGACCCGGCGGTTCATGGATTCGGTCTCCAGAGATTTTTATACATATCTCCCTACAAACACTCTTGCAAGTTTCTGGTTTAACAATACCATCATTTCATCAATATTTCAATAACATTCTCCTTGACCGATAGTGACTCTGTTCCTCTTAGGGGCGGTTCGTGAACCGCCCTAAACGCGTATAAATATCGTTATGCTGTTCAATGTATGGGCAACCCTACTTGGTTGCCTTTATTTGCTATATAATCTAAAACCTAATAGTCAATATTCAATTGAAAATAGTCAATCGAAAGGGTTTACCCTCGATGTTAGCTCAATTGCTTTTCTGTCGGGGGCGGCAATCCCTCTTGAAATACACAGCGTTTCGTCTCTATTGTTATGCAGGTACTTCGCTCAGTGGGATCCCAAGTGCATCTGCGACACCTTTTCCATAGGCAGGGTCGGCTTGCAGGCAGTTACCAATGTGGCGGATCTTAATCTCCTTGGGAGCGTCGCCCATTGCACGAGCGGTGTTCCCATAAAGAGCTTTCTGCTGTTTGGGATTCATCAAACGGAATAGTGCTCCGGGCTGAGAGTAATAATCGTCGTCATCCTCACGGTGGCTCCAATGATCAGCAGCACCATCAAGGGCCAGCGGCGGCTCACGGAACTCGGGTTGCTCCTGCCACTCTCCGTAACTGTTGGGCTCGTAACCAAGGGTTCCGCCGTGGTTATCATCCACACGCATAGTTCCGTCTCGATGGAACGTGTGAACAGGGCAGCGAGCACGGTTAACCGGAATCAGGTGATGGTTCACCCCAAGGCGATATCGCTGGGCATCACCGTAGGAAAAGAGCCGACCTTGTAG
>CAZWME010000514.1:0-4452 GCA_964634515.1 uncultured Pirellulales bacterium
GCGTTATGGCGGAACTATATTTTTCTAATTGATCTGAATTCATTTTGCGTTTGGAATCCTCAATTACCTGAGTCTTTCAAATTATTTGGCATTTCCTCAATAAATCCCCTTATCTCATTTCGTACCTTTCTAAAGGTTTCCATAATATCTTCTTCGCTGCCGGTTGCAAAATATGGGTCTTCAAAGGGTTTGTGGAAGACCCTCGTTTGCCCGCTAAATACCGGGCAATTCTCTGCGGCATTGTCGCATAATGTTATTACATAATCAAAATCTATTTCAGAGAATTCGTCAAGGCGTTGGGATATTTGCGCCAAAATGTCCACCCCCGCTTCAGCCATTACTTTTATTGCCCTGGAGCTTACTCCTATAGGGCGTATCCCCGCCGAATACGCATCAATGATATCTCCCTTCAAGTGACTGGCCCATCCCTCGGCTATTTGGCTTCGACATGAATTGCCCGTACAAAGAAATAATACCTTTATCTTTTCTTTATCGCTGCGCATAAATACTCCATATTTCCCAAAAGGCTCTCTTGTTTACATTACTGTATTGTAAGGAAGAACCGGTAATATTCTAAAATAACATGCCTATTGTTGTGTAGCTTATTTTATTATAGATACACAAAAAAATCTTGCATTGCTTCGATACGTCAATAAATTACGGGCATGTTTACGTTAAGAGCCGGAATAATTAGACGTATATGCGAAGCTGTTAAGAAGAGGATAAAAACATTTCTTGCCGGATTTGTTTTTGCCCTCTTGTGCTTTATTGCTCTCAATGCGGCTATGGTGCCTGTT
The DNA here is from genome assembly GCA_964634515.1 of uncultured Pirellulales bacterium. Classification (GTDB taxonomy): domain Bacteria; phylum Planctomycetota; class Phycisphaerae; order Sedimentisphaerales; family Anaerobacaceae; genus NIOZ-UU13. The sequence goes on from CAZWME010000514.1 coordinate 798, forward strand.
TCGAAATCCGAGTATTGCGGCAGCAAGTGTCACGAAATGAACACAGCGTATTTAACCTGGGAGCTTTCTACGCATGGCACCAATGTCAATGGTATTCGTGTTGAGTGTATCGATTGCCACCTTCCGGAAAAAGAAAAATATTTTGCTCATATAACCGCCAAGGCTTACGAAGGGGCAAAGGATATGTATAAACATTACTTTGGTGATGAATATGACATCGAAAAGATACGTCAAAAAGTTTTTGAGCACATATCTAATCAAAGGTGTTTACATTGTCATGATAATCTGCTCGCCAAACCGGGTGATTCGGCTGCGAGAATTGCGCACACAGCAGTATTGTCGAAGCCCGATGCCCAGGAAAATAGATGAATCCAGTGTCATGAGGATGTAGGACATCAACGTCAAAATAAACTGTTTTCGCCGTAAATGCTTTCTGTCCGGATAATATGTCAACGCTGGCGACAGAACGGGAGTAGTTCGCAATGCCGGCAGGCATTGCGATATCTGCCGTTACAGTTTTCCACAATACCAATTCTGCTCAAAGCGAAATCGTATTTTACAGGATCGGCCGGCTCAATTTCGGCAAAACACTCAGTTATTTGTATTGCTGTTGATAAAGATGCTGTTTGTTTATTGTGAAATCCTAATATCCTGCATAGCCTGCCCATATGCACGTCAATCGGAACAATTAGCCTGGCCTTATCAATTGACTTCCACTGCCCTGTATCAACATCGTCATCACGAATCATCCACCTCAGAAAAAGATTAATCCGCTTGCAGGCACTGCCATTGGTGGGATTGACTAACAAATACTTTAATCCCCGGCTTGTCTTTCCATTGTGCTCGGCGGCATACATATCCAGAAGTGATTTGCAGAATTTCGACAGGCCACCGATTATATTTGTGTCACCTGAATTACAGCCCTTAATGAAAAACTCCTCGATACTTGTATATTGGCTCAGAACTTTCTTCAACAACATCAATAAGTCCGAAATGTCCTGGTCCGTGGTAAAGCGGTGTTTGAAGCCGTTTAGCTTTTTCCGTTCGGCTTTGCCAAAACCTCTTACGAACTCATAAGGGCTTTCTCCCATACGCTCGAACAGGTTGGTCAGGCTTTTTTGAATCTGTTCGACCCGCCCATAGGCGAGGTCCGCCGCCAACAAAGCAACAATCTCTCTGTCAGAGGGTTTGTCATATCGATATACGAACTGAAGCGGGTCCGGCTTGATTAAATCATGATGGTTGTACTTATTGTACAGCTTGTCCAGTACGCTTTTTATTGCGGTTCTTTTAGAAGCTTTTTCCATTTGTTGATATGCCCGTCTTCATCGGCCTGGTCTTTTTCAATCACCTTACGAGTATCTTCGTCCCAATCGATTGTCTTGAGAAGTTCCGCATAATGATGGACAGCTTTTGTTTCAACCCAGATGCCTGTTTTAAAAATTGCTTTTCTGCCCAAAACTCGCGAAAAAAAGCCAAACGAAAAGCCGACACACCAGTATGCCCATCTGATTATACTGGGCTTAAAACCATATTCGTAGAGCTTGACCTGGAAATCCTGATAGTGTGTCATCTCATTACACATAGCGGCTATTAATTGACGATTTAAGTCGCAATTCTCACCGGTAATCTGAAACCGGTATATTGTCTGTGCCATAAGCTCCAGGGTATGCAATGTCAGAAGCCCTTTCTTAATAGCCACCAGTCTGGCAGGTTCTACACCATGGCTTCGCATTTTGAAATCATCATTGCGCATCTGAGGCCGAACGATTGAGATATCATAAGATGTTGGCTCTTGCGTATTCTGCTTGTCCATTTTTCAATCTTCTCCTTATGGAAAAAAATTAAATACTTAGATAGATTTCTATTCTCTCATTCTTTCGACAAGCTTCGCCATTTTCGTCCATCAGATTCTATGAGATTATCAGCCGCGGGGAAGCTCTCTGCTCCTGCCGGATATTTATATAGTTCATAGCCGCCATCGTCCCATGCCTGCATTATCGGTGATAATAACCGCCACGCTGTCTCTATGGCATCCTGTCTTGTGAAAAGCGTCTGATCGCTGGCCATACAATCCAGCAATAGTCGCTGATATGCTTCAGGAGGTTCGGTTTCAAAGAGTTCATTGTAGCTGAAGTTCATCGTTAGTGTACTCATACATGTTTTCGCCCCCGGTCGCTTTGCCTGAAAGCTCAGGGAAATTCCTTCCTCCGGCTGTATTCGCATCACAAGGACATTGGCCGGAAGCTCATCAAGGCCGATAGATGAAAACATCGAGTATGGAACATTTTTAAAAGTAATTGCAATCTCCGTTTCTTTTACTGCCATTCTCTTACCGGTTCTAAGATAAAAGGGAACCCCCTGCCACCTCCAGTTATCAATAAGCATTTTGGCCGCCATAAAGGTCTCTGTTGTAGAATCCGATCTTACCCCTGGTTCTTCCAGGTACCCATTGACCTTGCTCCCTTTTATTGAGCCGGAAACATATTGTCCTCGTACACAAAGTTCATCAAGTCTGTTTGAGTCGAACGCTCGAACCGACCGGAGCAGTTTGACCTTCTCATCACGAATATGGTCGCCCTCGAAAGATATCGGTGACTCCATTGCCACTAAGGCGAGCATTTGAAGCATATGATTCTGGAACATATCTCGAAGAGCACCGCTTTTATCATAGTAGCTCGCTCGATGGTCAACACCGCTGGATTCCGCTAAAGTAATCTGTACGTGGTCAATATAATTGCGGTTCCAGACGGGCTCGAAAATGGTATTCGCAAAGCGGAACATCAAAAGATTTTGAACGGTCTCCTTGCCGAGATAATGGTCTATGCGATAGATTTGAGATTCGTTAAAACACCGATGGATTGTTTTATTCAATTCAACGGCACTCTGCAGGTCTCTACCGAAAGGTTTTTCAATGACCAGCTTAATCTGCTGCTTCGACTTGAGCTTTTTCGTGCAAGCCAGTCCTGCCGGAGCAAGATTTTCTACTATGGTAGAGTATAAAAAAGGAGGTATCGATAGATAGTGTACCAGGCATTCATACACCTTGTGTATTTTGTCTAACTCTGCGAGTCTGGCTCTAATGTGTTCGTAGAAATTCACATCATTATAATCACCATCAACATAATAAAGCTTGCTCATAAATGCATCTAAATCTTTGCCGGATGCAGGGTCGGATTTGTCTCGTATTGATTGCTCTGCCTTTTTGCGGAATTCTTCATCTGAGATTTTTTTTCGGCCACAGCCTAACAGATAAAATCTGTCATTAAGTAAGTTCCTCGCAAAAAGCTGGAAGAGGCTGACGAGCAGTTTCCTGCCGACTAAATCACCTGATGCACCAAAAACTACGAATGCATTAGGGCCCGGCACAGTCTCTGCACAGAAAATCTCCCTCTTATCTATTGTAGGCTTAATCTCCGGCATAGCATATATTCCCTGTATTGTTTGGCATTAGGTACAGAGTACGGCCAAATCGCAACGCTGTTCAGTCGTTCAGCGGTTCGAATTCTTCTTTGCCGACCCCGCAATCCGGACATACCCAGTCATCTGGCAGGTCTTCAAAAGCGGTACCAGCTTCAATATCATTGTCAGGATCGCCAATAGCCGGGTCGTAAATATATCCGCACATAATACATTTATACTTTTTCATGTTTTT
>CAZWME010000515.1:0-4445 GCA_964634515.1 uncultured Pirellulales bacterium
AAGGGCCTGAGTATGAAACAGCGGCTATGCTCGGCTCTAATCTCGGTGTGGATAACTTTGCAACTATTTTACGGGGAAATCATCTCTGTGACGACCTGGGCATCGATACGATTTCCACAGGAAACCTGTTAGGTGTTTTAATAGAAGGTTATGAAAAAGACCTTTTAACACTTGATGATCTGGACGGAAAGCCGATCACGTGGGGTGATGAAAACCGAATAATGGAACTTATAGAACAAATAGCCAAATGCGAGTCTGTAGGCGCAACTCTTGCCCTGGGCGCCAAAGGTGTGCTTGAACGCTGGCCTCAACTGAAGGATATTCTGCTGCACGTCAAGGGTCTTGAGCAGTCGGCCTACGACTGCAGGGGCGCAAGCTCGATGGCACTTGCCTACGGTACAAGCGATATCGGTGCTCATCACACTCGGGCATGGACCGTAGGCAAGGAGCTTGAGATGGGTGCCGACTGGAGTATTGGCGAAAAGGTTGATCTGGTAATATATCATCAACACATCCGTTCATTGTTCGATATGTTCGGGGTGTGCCGGCTGCCCTGGATTGAGCTGGGTTTCCACGAGGATTTCTACGCCGAACTATACAGCGAAGTCGTAGGCCAGCAATACAGCCTTAATGATCTGCTGGTCAAATCACAGAATCTATATAATATGACCCGGGCTATCAACGTTAAGCTTGGTGCGTCCAAATCCGACGACTATCCGCCTGCGCGTACGTTTGTTCCCATCCATAGCGGCCCGTTGGCCGGTAAGGTCTGCGACAAAGATGAATACGAAAAAATGCTGGTGCTGTACTACGAAAAACGCGGCTGGGACGAGCAAGGTAATCCACAAATAGCCTGTGATTGAATCCTTTGACGGCACTCTTTGTTTTTCATCATATTGCTGAGTTCGTGAGAGCAGAATTAATACGAGAATAAATAACTGGGCTTGGGTTAAATATGTTAAAACGCTAATCCTTTTGGTCGATATTTGGAAAGACTCGGTGACTGTTACTCAAATATTCGGACGAAAGAATGCTTACGAAAAAAGGTCCTAATAAAAGAAATACGACAACGAAGGTAATTCAATGGTAGCCATATCAATGCCTTTTCAAGAAGCAGAGATTATATCAGCGACAGCTATTACTTTGGGAATATCTGATTTGGTTTTGGGAATGATTGTAGCACTTATATTTGGCAGCATTATCTTTATTGTGAAATGTGGTAAACAGTGCTGTGACAATATTAAGTGGATAATAGATATTTGTAAAATGAATATAGGTAATGGGATAGAAGAAAAAGAAAAAAAGGTAAAAGCAGAGTCTTCTGTCGAGGAATTAAGTAAAGAAGAAATAGAAGAAATTAAAGAAGAGATATCTAACTTATCTCAGCAAATCAAAGCAATATTAGCTGAGATTAAGCAAATAAGAAAAACTCAAGTTCTGAACGCTTTAGAAAATGATATCAACACAGCTTCAACAGAATACGCAATGAAATTTGAGCTTAAGAGGCCTGAGTATGATAAAGCAATGAAAATTCTTCAAGTCATGTTAGCAAAAATGCCGGAAGAGGGTGTTGCGTATAATCAGAAAGTAATTGAATGGATTGCTAAAGCACAAAAGAAATTTGGTGAATATGGCCCGGAAAATTTTAGTCGGAAAGTCGAAGCTGTTAAAGCCAAACACCGAGGGGCTAATGACTAACATTCGAGAAGAAAGCAAAACGCTGAAGATTTTTTTGATTCAAATAAAAAAACCTGTCCCAAAAGAATTATATGATTGATACATTATTTTTCATTCATATACGTAAACTAAAAATTGCGAAAAATTTTCGAAAAATATTTGTTTTTAGTCAGGAATCTAAGGTTTGATGCTTCCATTACCCATCGAATTTGACATCTGTGGAGATATTCTGGAAACACGAATTTCCGAAGGATTTTGGCATTTTTAGCTCAGGAAAATGGGGCTGTTTTAGTGGTGACTTGTCACTCTTCTACAGCTTTCGTTTGCGTCAGCTTTGCTCGTCACTCGTCGGCCTTTTCCGGCTTACCTTCCTTGACTAACCAAAGACTGTCTCATGCAAATATAATACAGGACTATCAGAAAACCAATCCAACAAAGCGCTACCAGTCCCAAAACACCTACCGGTCCAATCATATCCATTAGCGATTGCTCACACATCCCTGCATAGATTATCCAACCCTGCATAAAAACTACAACGAAAATAATCTTAACTATCATATTACGAGGAAAAGCGACAGTACAGCTAAGTGCTATAGGTATCACTAACAAGAAAATATAAAACAGGCCGATATCCATTCCATGATAACTTAACAAGTCTGCTTTAGAGCCGAATTCCGGCAATAACGTTTCCAGAAGAACCGATATGCCGGTTAAGGACAAAGCCAATACCCCTGCCGAAAAAGTTATTAGTACCGCCAATACCAATGTGCTAAAATACTTCTCAGCGCGTCCTGCCGGAAACAGCATACTCTGATAAGGCAGCAGATCCAGGCTAAGCACACCCAATGCCAGTATAACAAATAAAAGATTTGCTCCCTCTCCCTTGCCCACAAATCCAAAAAACAAGACTAAAAAACTTATCAGTGCACAAGAGGCCAAAACATGCTTCATCTGCCAGGTGCCAAAACCTCTGCCAAGCACCATATAGAGATTACCCCAAACATGTCGGCCTTTGCCCAAAAACTCATATCGGTTCATCCTGCGTAAGAAGAACTCATGGAATCTCTCGAAAAATCTGGCCTTCGCCGCGGTCAGATTTCGATCTGCTTGATTTTGTAGATATTTCTGAGCTTTTAGTGATGTACTAAAGCCCTCAAACACCAGCTTGCCACAATGCCGCCTTGCCAGGGAATCACGTCCAAACAGCCTCCAGAACCAAACGCATACCAAACCACTCGCTAAAATCGTCGGAATTGGCCAGGAAATAATCATATTCTGCACAACTATGTCCCATTTGAAAAAAATGATTGCACCGAGGGCTAACCATGGAAGTACTCCCCCTAACAGCATTCGCAGCTCGAAAAGCGTACAGCATACGCCATAAAAGTAAAGAATCATACCAACAAAACCGCCTGCTAAAATGATCATCAGCATCAGGACATAAGGAAAATCAAGCCCTGGATACATCAAAAACACACATCCCAAAATCAAGTTGACGACACCACCAACACAAAAAATAAATAGCCTTGGAATTCGATGGTGACCCGGAAGGCAAAATGAAAACGGCTTCATCAAGACATCCTTTTGAATATTACCTGCAAATACTCCCGTCCAAAAGCTGATTAATAAAAATCCCAAATACCTGTCGTGCTTAAAGCCGAATTTTGCCAACGAAATCGGCAATAGAACCATCGGCACCATACACAAAATAATCAAATACCCAAACCATGCCCCACGACGCTGATAAAGATGCTTCAAATTAGCTGTTAAAATACTCATTCTCGCACCTCGGTTTTCCGGCTGATAACAATTTTATATATTTCTTCCAGAGGCAATGGACTGATTTCAATTTCACAGTTCGAATCCCTGGCTTTAGTTTCCAATTCCTGTTGCGTAAGATTCTGCACCGAGAATATAGCTCGGGTGTCATTTCTTTTGCAGTCAATTATATTTTCGAACGGTAATTCAGAGGGCAGCTTGCCATTTAGAGATGTAAGCGTAACTTTAAGGAATTCTTCCCTAAGGCTATCAAAACTACAATCTCGAAGTATCTGCCCGGCGCGCATAATCAGCGTATGATCAATAACCTTCTCCACATCGCTGAGAATGTGTGACGAGATAATAACTGTTCGGTCTTCGTTCTGAATTATTTGAAGCAGCAAATCAAGAAATTGGCTGCGGGCAACCGGGTCTAAAGCCGAGGCAGGCTCATCAAGTATTAGCAGTTCCGGCTCAAAACCTATTGCCAATAGTATCGCCACCTTTTGCCGTTGGCCGGGCGAGAGAGAAGCTACACGGTCCTTGATTGAAATATCAAAATCCTTAATGTATTTCTCTTCTATTTCGTGATTCCATGTTTTGTAATATGCACTCACATAACGAATCAACTGCTTTGTAGTCATCCATTCGAGAAGCTCACCTTCCTGGTGAACATAACCAATCCGTCCAAGTTCTTTCGGACTCAGTTTTGCTGCATTTGTTTCAAATGTGATGCATTGGCCCTGGTCGGCAAGATATAAACCAATTATATGTCTTAACAAAGTGCTCTTGCCCGCTCCATTGGCTCCTAAGAGGCCAGTGATCTCACCTTGTTTGATATCCAGGTCGATTCCATCTAACGCCTTTATTTTTCCGAACTTCTTGGAGACATTACGCATTTGTACTATCGGATTTCCATTTTTCATTTTTGCCTCCGTTTTTTAGAATTGTATTTTTTGTAGTGTTTCTTAAAAAAATGAGGTCTATAAAAATATAATTGCAAAAAATAA
>CAZWME010000516.1:0-4443 GCA_964634515.1 uncultured Pirellulales bacterium
TTGTCCCCGGTCAACGGATCACTTTTGATGCAGATCTGAAGTAAGCAATCCACACAAAGCAGCCAGAGGAATAGAAGATATGAAAACTCGGGGCATAGATCCCGAAATCATTCAAGTCCTGCTGTTATTTCCGTTATAGAGGATTTTACTATTCAGCAGCCTCTCTCGATCGATAGAGACGAATATCATCGAAGAACATTGTTCCGTCTCCGCTGTTCTGCTGTGGATTGTCTCTGTCGCCGAAACCTATAGCGATTCTGTCAACATCGGTCAGGTCCACGCCCTTGTCCGCAAACACCTGCAGCGGGATAACCCACTCCGTCCAGATGTCTATCTGTGCCACATTCGGATCGTCATGATAGACTACTGCCGGATCGCCGGTGCTGTTGGACAAAGCCACGTACATCGGTGCGGCTTTATTACTCAGCATGCCGATGTCCTGGTCGATCCACTGATCATCGACAATGGTATCAGGGAAGCTGACGTTGGAGAATACGGCATCGCAAGTCAGATTAATATCATGACTTGTCACCGCCAGGCCGGTGTAAACGGGCATCGTCATAGAAACCTGCAACAGGCTAAACTGCTCCCATGTAGTGCCGTCCGCCGAATAATACGCCCTAACGAGCCCACCTGTCGTGCGCTCTAATCTGATCCACTGGGGCGCGGTAATGCCTTCCACGAATTCTCTGTCCGTGACACCACCGACAGCGTTACGATATTGGAACCGGACGCCGTTTTCAGGGGTAATGAACACTCCGAGGTATTTTGAATCCGGATCCAGCGTATCGCGAATCATCACGCCGACCTTGGCGAACTCATGTGTGCTCTCCAGACTATCGACCTTTGCTATTATTTTGGCAGAGCCATTGACTTGCTTAAAGGCGAAGTGGAACTCATCGGAACCGGCCCAGATATCCGTACCGGTCGAGGTGATTGTATAGGTGCCGGCCGGTTCCTCCACAAAGCCGCCGACAGGAGGTGGATTGCCTATGAACCTCAGTGACAGGTCTACCATATCGTCGGCGGTCCAGTCACGGACCGAATCCAGCGTCCTCCATGCTTCCGAAAATTTCTTGTCGTTATTGTAGAAATACGGCAATGACTGTTTGCCGCTGTGGATGATCTCGGTCTCGACAAAATGCTCGTCGGCGGCGATATCCGCCGCATCGTATCCGATCAAAGCGCCGTTATCATCTGTGCCGTATCCGTCTTTCCACGTTGTGAAAATATCATGTGGTGCATAATCGTTGTAGTCCTCAAAATCGTCCACGACAACGAAATTGACTGCCGTAAAGCTCCAGACGTCTCCGCGGTATATGGAGATGTCCTGCGCGGCGTTGACTTCATCGACGCGCCAATAGTACGTCTGACCGATAGTGAGTTGCCCGGGATCAAAGCTGCATGGATCCTGGTTGCCCTGATAAACAGGCCAGGCGCCGGGGGTGTTGTCGGCGGCATTCACATCTTCAAATTCTGTGCCGAAGTAGATGTCGTGCGAATCGGCAAACTTGCCTGCTCTCCAGGTGAGAGTGACATCCTGCGGGACATCCGTGGCCTGATGAACGGGATCGGGATAAGCTGCGATGTCGGCCAGGAAGATGAGATCGGAGAAGTATACGGAACGCTGATTGCCATTATCGCCTGGTTCTAACGGTCCAGTCCAGGAGAGAAACTTTCCCCCGTCGGGATCCTGATTGCCTTCTTCCAGACCCACGTTGAGTCTGAATTCACCTCCAACCTCGGCGTGCATATCCCACATATCCGCCAGAGGAATGGCAGCCTCGACAAACCGGCCCGCAGGACCCAGGCGATCGTCCATCACGATCGCGGCCTGTCCGTCCGGATAGGGCACGCGGTCGGGATCGATATTGGCGTTACCCCAGCTAATAACATAGGCCTCTTCCTCGAAGAGTAATATATTGGAAAGGTGGTCCAACTGGCCGTCGGCGTCGCTATCGAAGTAGAGGAAGATACAGTCCCCTCGCCAAGCCCCAGCGAGATCCGGTGCGGGGGTCAAGACATCGTCCCAGATCGCTGCAGCGAAATAAAGGAAGGTGTCATCCCACATCACCGACCAGAGAATACTGCTATCTTCGGGGCCACCCCAATCCCCGCGCAAGATGTACTCTTGCTCACCGAAGAACTTGAAGGCTGCACCGGTCCATTCTGTTTCGGGATCCTCCAACCAGTCGGAGAGGTCACCATCGATGATCGGGGTGGCCACGGGGCGGTAGGCAATTGATTCGTCTGCTGCAATGCCGGGTGTCTTGACGGGGATGGGACCCGCTTGGACTGTCTGAGTTAGTATCATGAGTCCCACGAAAATAGCAATTCTTCTACACATAATAATCCTCCTTTACCAAAAGTTAAACCCACTATTTTTTGGATAAATAACAAAATACTTGTTGTTTTCAACAAATATCTCTCGCTGTATATTTATGTTCAAGAGCAGTGAATGCTCAATTATTATTTTTTAACTTTATACCAATCGTAAAGTAAATTGCCTCTAATACTGTTTGCGACTACGGGGCATATAAGCGAATATCATCAAAATACATCATGCCTGTACCGCCGGTAACCGAGCTAAGGCCAAGGGTAATCGTATTGACATTGGAAAGGTTAACGCCAAACGCCTGCAGGTCGATATTCCATTCTGTCCAGGCAGTTGTCAGTGCCGCATCAGGATCATCATTAGTCACTGGTGTGCCGCCATTGAGAGCAACATACAAAGATTCGGCGGTATTGGCGGAAGCGCCTCTAAACCAAATCGTCAGTGTGGTGACACCATTGACTGTCCAATCACGATTGGAAGTCAGTGTCAGAGTCGCCTCGGATTTACCAGCAGCGTTGTCATAGGACATCGGCATCGACTGCAAACCACCGTGAACGATAGTCTGCTCGGCGAAAGGAGCATTATCATATCCAACGATAGAGCCGTTTGTCGGGTCTCCCAATCCGTCTATCCAAGCATTATATATCCTGTTGCTATCGGGGTCACCTTCATCAAGGTCATTGTAGCTCTCCATATCGTCTATGATAAGGAAGTTTGCCGTAGCAAAGCTCCAGAGAGGACCTGTCCACGGGCTGTCGGCGTTGGCGTTATTGGCCTCATCAATCCGCCAGTAGTAAGTAGTGTTCCACTCAAGTTGCCCGGGGTCATAGCTCTCAGAGCCAAGGTTGCCGGTGCCTTTATGCTCAAGTGAACTTGCATCGGCGCCGAAATAAACTTCATGCGAAGCACCAAATCCAGGTGTCCAAGTTAGAGTGGGTGTTTGCGTTACATCCACAGCACCGTTAGATGGGCTTACACTCTGGACGGCGCCTTCGGTAGTAAAGCTCCAGACGTTGCCTTTATGCGTAGCGGCCGTGTCAAACTCATCCACCCGCCAGTAATATGTCTTAGCCATTTTAAGTGTGCCTGGAGTATAGCTCAAAGTTCCCTGAGGAAGACCACCGGCGGCATTGTCCACTTCATCAAAATTATCTCCGAAGTAAACCGTGTGCAATTTCGCTCCGAAACCTGCCGTCCAGCTAAGCGATGCTACCGATTCGATAGATTCGGCACCATCAGCCGGATCTGGGAAGTAAGCTGTCTTGGGAGGAATACTAAAGCTCCAGACATGCCCCTTCCACGGGCTTCTCGGGTCAGCCTCGTTCACTTCATCGATTCGCCAATAGTAAGTTGTGCCGGGAACAAGACCATCCGGATAGGGATATCCGGGAAAGCCGACAATATAAAAATTAATGTCCCTACCCTGATTGACTCGGAAGGTATCGCCGGTGCCGTTGGCCACATCGTCAAAATTATCGCCGAAGTAGACGTCGTGTGATACCGCGGCTTTTTCCGGCGACCAGCTCAGGGTGACCCATATTTCCGTAAGTATAGCGCCATCCTCCGGGTCTGGATTGTAGGCCAAGGCGGAGGTATCCTCCAATGTCAGCTCAAATGACTCGATCCAATCAACCTGCCATCCGTTGGAAGCGCCTTCCTGAAACGCGGACACCGCGATGATGTCGCCCGGCGTCAATCCTAAATCGACCAAGGGGAGTACCGCGTGAATCGTATCACCGTCAATCGTGTATTCGTAGTCCTCAAACAGTTCCACCTCGTCTCCGGTCAACGGATCAAGGGTGTACGCGTACACGCCGGCGGTGTCGCCGTCGCGCCAGCCGAATTGAACGAGCAGATCAACGCCAATGGGGGTTTCCACACCGGTCGCATTGCCCTCGTATTCGGAGTTGTTGTAGCCGGTGGTCGGATCGTTGTCCGTATCGAGAAGCCAATGGTAGTAGTATCGATTGCTCATATCGGCCGGCGTATCCTCTACCGCAGGCGCGAAAACACCGTACACCGTCATCGTCAGATTCAGGTTATCTTCGTCCACCCATGCCTCAATGCGCTTGATGTCGCCGCTCGAATCGGCCATGTCGGACGGATCG